>JBHEKZ010000137.1:0-11807 GCA_041859025.1 Melioribacteraceae bacterium
AATTAACGAAAATATGTTAATTGGGTTTCATCAAGACATTACCGACAGAACGGCTTTCCTAAAAGCTCTAAATGAAAGCGAGAAAAACCTTACAACAATTATTAATGCTACTCCAGATATAATTTGTTTTAAAGATGGAAATGGAAGATGGCTCAAAGCAAACGAAGGCATTCTGAATCTTTACGAATTGACGAATGTGAATTACGTAGGTAAAACAGAAACTGAGTTGGCAGAATTTACAGCCCCAATCTATCAAGAAGGATTTCAAATTTGTACTGAAACAGATGAGATAGCCTGGAATTATGGAATCCAATCGAGAACTGAAGAGGTAATTCCAAGAGCTAACGGCGAAGAGCGGGTTTACGATGTATTCAAAATTCCTTCATTCAACGACGATGGATCTCGTAAAGCATTAGTTGTGTTTGGCCGCGATATAACTGAACGAAAGAAACTGGAAAACACATTGCGCCAGAGTGAAGAGAAATTCAGAAAGAGTTTTATGACGAGTCCGGATTCAATAAATATTAACCGGATGAGCGATGGAATGTATATAGATATTAATGAAGGCTTCACTAAAATGACCGGTTATACTCTTGAGGATGTCAAAGGGAAAACTTCTTCAGATATTTCCATTTGGGCAGATCTTAAGGATAGAGAACGTCTGGTTGCAGAATTGTTGGAAAAAGGTCATTGTTCTAATCTCGAAGCAAAGTTTAGAATTAAAGATGGGCGTGTTAAAACTGCTCTAATGTCTGCGGCCCCTCTAATGGTTAATGGCGAAAAGTGTATTCTGTCAATAACTAGAGATATGACAGAACGTATTGAAGCATTGGAGTCCGTTCGTGCTAGTGAAGAAAAATTCCGTCATGCATTTGAATATGCCGCAACTGGTAAATGCACGCTGGGATTGGATGGAAAATTTCAAAAAGTTAATTCGGCATTCAAGAAAATGCTCGGTTATACTGAAGAGGAATTACACTCTCTTCATTTTAACGATATAACATATCCTGAAGATATCACATTAGGTAAAAGCCGATATACACAAATGCTGGATGGCGAAGTTGATTCAGTTTCATTTGAGAAAAGATACGTTGCAAAGAATGGCCAAGTCATTTGGGGCTCAGTATCCTCATCTTTAGTAAGAGATTCTGAAAACCGGCCTCAGTTTTTTATTTCTCAGATAGATGATATTACAGCTCGTAGAAAAGCGGAAGTATCACTCAAAGAAAGTGAAGAAAGATTCAAAATGTTATTCGAATTATCGCCGGATGCAATATTTGTGCACAAGGGTGGTATTATGCTTTATGCAAACGCAGCTACTTTAAAATTATTAAAATATCCTTCTCTAGAAGAATTCCAGAAAACTACCTTGTTTAAAATTATTCATCCAAGCTTTCATAGAATCGTAAAACAAAGAGTGAAAGAAATACAAGCAACTGGAGTAGCTGCTCAGCCCCTAGCCGAAAAATATGTATGCTACGATCAATCTGTTGTAGATGTAGAGGTCGTGGCAAGCGAATTATTAATCAATGGTGAAAAAGCATTTCAAGTTTTAGCGAGAGATATCTCTGAAAGAATAAAGGTCGAAAATTTAATAAGATTTCAGCGTGATATGAATTTCGAGCTAATCTCAGCCCGAACTCTTCTGGAAGCATCAGAAATAGTTTTTCAATATGCCGAACAAATCCTGGAAGTTGACTGTGGTGGTATTTATTTGGTAACTGATGAGAAAAGTCTAAAACTGTTAAATTCATTTGGGCTCTCTCAGAAATTCTTAAAGTACATTCAGTTTCATGCTTCAGATACAAGAAATGCGCAAATGGCTAGCGAAGGCAAATCTGTCTTTGCCAATTATCATATGATTAAGTCTGCTGGCTTTAAGGAAATGCATCTTGAAGGCATCAAATCTGTTGGAGTTGTTCCACTTTCTGTAGAAGGGAAAACGTTTGCTGTTCTTAATCTTGCCTCCCGCAAATTTGAAGAATTGACCGAATCCTATAAAGAAAAAATGGAAACTTTCGCTTTTCAGTGTGCTTCATATTTAGGTAGAATATTAGCCGAACAGGAACTAAAACAGAGCGAAGAGAAGTTCCGTAAATTTTTTGATGCAGACCTTGCGGGAGACTACAAGAGCACTATTGATGGATATCTTTTGGACTGCAATCCGGCATTCCTTAAAATTTTAGAGTTTGATTCTAAAGATCAAGCTCTTTCCACTAATATGAAAGAAATCTATCCGAAAGAAATTCATAGAAAGTCTCTATTCGCTAAACTTAAAAGAGAAAAAACTCTAGAGCTAATTGAAACTAAACTTATTACGCGAAGTGGTAGAGAAATTATTGTAATAGAAAGTATGATAGCTGAATTAGATGCCAAGGGTAAGTTAGTAGGTGCTTCCGGTTTTATGATAGATGTAACACAATTAAAAATAAGTGAAAGAGCACTAAAAGAAAGTGAGAAAAATTACCGCGAACTATTTAACAGAATGCAAAGCGGTTTTGCTTACCACGAAGTCGTTTCCAATAGAAATGGAAAGGTTGTCGATTATAGATTCTTGGCAGTTAATCCAATGTTTGAAAAGCTTACCGGCTTAAATGCTAAAAACTTACTGGGTAGAACTGTTTTAGAGGTAATGCCGGATACAGAAAAATATTGGATTGAGACTTATGGTAAAGTAGCTCTTGGAGGCAAGCCATTGCGCTTTGAACAATACTCCCGAGAGATTGGAAAGTATTTTAAAGTACTTGTCTATTCTCCGGAGAAGTACAAGTTTGCTACAATAATCGAAGATGTAACTGAATCTAAAAAAACAGAGGAGAAAGTTAGACAACTCTCAATGGCTGTTGAGCAAAGCTCTGCGGTTGTTGTTATTACAGACAAAGAGGGTAGAATTGAGTACGTTAATCCCGTTTTTACAAAGTTAACCGGCTATACTTTTTTGGAAACTATTGGTCAGAATCCGCGCATACTTAAATCGGGATTTACCTCTGAAGAAGAATACAAAACTATGTGGCGTAGAATAAAAGCCGGAAAAGATTGGAGTGGAGTTTTTAACAATAAAAAGAAAAACGGTGAGCTTTATTGGGAGGCTGCTGTTATTAGCCCGATGAGAGATTCCAATGGGAAGATTACTCATTTTATAGCAATCAAAGAAAATATTACCGAAAAGATTAAGAAAGACCAAGAGCTTGAAGCATACAAAATTGGTCTGGAGAAGATGGTTGAACAAAGAACGCAAGAGTTGCACCACAGCAATGTTAAACTGCAAGAGGAAGTTGTTAGACAAAAGAATACCGAAGCTTTACTCAAAGTTTCATTGGCAAAAGAAAAAGAGCTGAGCGAATTAAAAACTCGATTTATATCTACTACTTCGCATGAATTCAGAACACCTCTTACTTCTATTCTTTCATCAACCGAACTTTTGCAAAAGTATGGTAAAAAGTGGAGTGAAGAAAAATTTGCTGAACATGTTGATCGCACGAAAAGAGCCGTTGAATATTTGGTTAAACTTCTTGAAGATGTTCTTACAATTAGCCGTACAGAAAGCGGCAAAATTGGTTTCGATCCGGTAAAAATGAACCTTAAGGACTTCTGCAAAGACATCATTAAAGAAACACAGTCTCAGGCAAAAGAAAATCACAAGCTTGTATTTAAGTATACTCCAAAGCTTAAAGAATTTTCACTCGATCCTAAACTGTTGAAGTTCATTCTACTGAATCTAATTGTTAATGCTTACAAATATTCTCCGGAAGGAGGAGAAGTCTTGTTTATTGTATCAAGCAATAAAAAGAATGTTAACTTCACTATTTCCGATCAAGGTATTGGTATCCCCGACGATGAAAAACCTTACATATATGATAACTTTCATAGAAGTAAAAATAGTATAGATATTCCCGGTACTGGATTAGGATTATCAATTGTGCAGCGGTCTGTTGATATTCATAATGGAACGATTAGTTTTGTTTCTAGACTCAATGTTGGAACAACTTTTAAGGTTTCGCTTCCAACACATTACTCAAAAGATGATTTAGCAGCCACTTTAATTAAAAGTTCTATTGATCAAAAATGAGAATCCCAATGGGAAGTAATTATAGACGAAATTTAGTTCTGCTTGTTGTTGTGACGGTAATTGTGTTAGGTGTAGCAGGACTTCTTTACATTTTTTATGAAAGAGAGCATATCAAAGAAGAAAAATATAATGAGCTTGCACTTGTTGCTAATTTAAAATCTTCAGAAATCTCAAAACATTTTGAAGCTGAAATGGAGGATGCAAAGCTAATTGCAAGCGATATTTTTGTTTCGGATCGAATTAATAGATTTTTAATTGGAGAAAAAGGAAGCAAGCTTAATCTTGTAAACAAATTTAAGAGTATTGAAGTACAGCACGATTATCATGATGTCTTGCTTGCTACGCTAGATGGAAAGTTACTTGCATCTGGAGAAGCAGAGACTAAAAAAATTAATGCTGTTTTAGAAAAGTCAATTAAAAAAAGTTTGGCTATTAAGAAGATCGTTTCAACTGATTTGTATAAATCCGCAGACAATAGAATTATCCGTTATGATTTTGTAGTTCCGATCTTAGATAAAAAGAAAGAACCGGTAGCAATTATAATCTTTAGAAAAGATCCATTTCAGGAACTCTTTCCCATGATTCAAAGCTGGCCTCTTTCTAGTGCTACAGCCGAAAATTTAATAGTTAGAAAAGATGGAAATGATGTTCTGTTTTTGAATGAATTACGATTTAGAAAAGATTCTGCATTAAAACTTAGAATTCCGTTAACAAAAAGTGAACTTCCGGCAGTACAAGCAGTGTATGGCAAAACTGGCATTTATGAAGGTACCGACTATAGAGGCATTGCTGTACTTTCCGATATACGGCGCATTGCCGGTACAAACTGGTCTTTGGTTACTAAAGTCGATATGTCAGAGATTTACGAAGAACTCAATTACCGAACCGCATTAACAGTAATTATTGTTTTGTTACTCATTTTCTTTGCGGTTGCCGGGTTTGCACTATTCCATTACTATCGTCAGAGAGAACATTACAAAGAACTATTTGGTAAAGAAAGAGAAGTACGTACTGCGCAAGAAGAATTTAGAACAGCACTGTACAGCATTGGCGATGGTGTAATTACAACAGATACTCATTCAAGAATCAAACAAATGAACTATATAGCTGAAAAATTAACCGGTTGGAAAGAGGAAGAAGCGATTGGAAAGACTATACAAGAAGTTTTCAAGATTATAAATGAAGATACAAGAAAGACAGTAGAGAACCCGGTTGAACGTGTTTTGAGAGAAGGTGTTGTTGTCGGTTTAGCAAATCATACTCTGTTAGTTTCTAAAGATGGAATTGAAACACCAATTGCAGATAGCGGCGCGCCAATTAAACAAACCGGAGGAGAAATTGAAGGTGTTGTTCTGGTTTTTAGAGATCAGATAGAAGAAAAGGAAGCAAAACGGCAGTTGGAAGAAAGCAGAAACCGTTTCCTTTCACTTTATAATTCGATGCAAGAAGGTGTAGCTCTTCACGAATTAGTTTTTGATTCCCAAAACAAAGCAGTTGATTACAAAATTGTGGATGTTAATCCGCAGTACGAAAATATCTTGTCCATGAAGCGGGAGAGTGTACTTAATAAACTTGCTTCAGAGGTATATGGAGTGGGTGTTCCACCCTTCCTTGATGAATATAGTGAAGTAGCTTTGACTAAAATGCACAAACAGTTTGAAGTTTATTTTGCACCTCTCTCGAAGCATTTTCGAATATCTGTCATTCCTTGGTTAACAAGCGGCTTTGCTACAATTTTCGAAGATATTACCGAAAGAAAAAATCTTGAAGCAAAAACAAACAGACTTGCAAATGTAATAGAGAGCAGTCTAAATGAGATTTACATTTTCGATGCTGAAACTCTAAAATTCGTCTATGCTAACACGGGTGCGCTTCAAAACATTCGATACACTATGGAAGAATTGAAGTCTCTTACTGCCTTCAATATAAAACCAAAATATTCCGAAGAATTGTTTAAGGAAGCAATTAAACCACTGCTCTCTGGTGAAAAAGAGCAACTCATTTTTGAAACAGTTCATAGAAGAAAAGATGGAACGGAATATCCGGTAGAAGTGCATTTGCAAATGTCGAGGACAGAGGAGCGGCCATTATTTTTTGCGATAATAAATGATATTTCTGTGCGCAAGAATAATGAAGCTGCGCTTCAAGAAAGTGAAGAACAATTTCGTAAAATGTTTGAAGTTGCTTCAGTGGGTATATTCCAAGTCCTACCTCAAGAAGGTAGAATTATAAGTTGCAACGATAAGTATTGCGAACTTGTTGGCTACCCAAGAGAAGAATTAATGAATCTTCCTTTTAGAGATCTGACATATATAGAGGATCGTAAAGAAGACTGGGAAAAATTTATGAGCGCAGTTAGAGGTGAAACTGCAAATTATTTAAATGAAAAAAGATATGTTAGAAAAGATGGTTCTCTTATTTGGATCAGAATAAACGCTGCAATAATTCGTGATGATTCCGGAAGACCTATAAAAACCGTTGCAATTGTTGAGGATATTAGTGAAAGAAAGAAAATGGAATAGGCAATTAGACAAAAGATTGTTACTCTTACAGAGCCCGTTAGCTCAAATCAGCAAATTTCTTTTGACGATTTATTCAATATTGATGACATACAAAAACTACAAGACGATTTTTCTGCTGCCACTGGAGTGGCTTCAATTATAACGATGCCTGATGGAACCCCGATTACAAAGCCAAGCAATTTTTGTAGACTCTGCAACGATATAATTAGAAACACTGAAAAAGGGCTCAACAATTGCATGAAGTCTGACTCTGTGCTTGGCGGCTGTAATCCTCATGGTCCAACAATACAACCGTGTCTTAGTGGCGGTCTTTGGGATGCAGGCGCTAGTATTAACGTTGGCGGAAAACATATTGCTAATTGGCTTATTGGTCAAGTTAGAAACGAAGAGATTAATATTGAGCATATAAGTAACTATGCCGACGAAATTGGCGTTAAAAAAAGTATCTTTAATGAAGCGCTCGCCGAAGTTCCTGTAATGTCAAAGCAAAAATTTACTAATGTAGCAAATGCACTATATACTTTTGCTAATGAGCTATCAAATAAAGCATATCAAAATATTCAGCAAGCCCGATTTATTTCTGAAAGAAGTGTAATTGAAAAAGCTTTGCGCGACCGCGAGCAAAAACTTTCCGTTACACTACAATCTATTGGTGATGCCGTTATTGCTACAGACGTAAATGGAATTATAGTTAATATGAATCATATTGCAGAACGTTTAACGGCCTTTACTCTTAAAGAAGCTCTTAATAAACCTCTTACAGAAGTTTTCAACATTGTAAATGCACAAACAGGAGTTAAAGTTGAGAACCCGGTTGAACGTGTAATAAAAGAAGGTGAAATTATAGGTTTAGCCAATCATACTGTTCTAATTGCAAGAGATGGTGCTCAATATCAAATTGCTGATAGTGCGGCACCAATTAAAGAAGCTAACGGTGAAATCACTGGTGTTGTACTTGTGTTTAGAGATCAGACAGAAGAGTATAAAGCCCAGCTAAGACTTGAAGAGAATGAAAGGAAGTTTAGAACAATCTTTGACACGAGTCCCGATGCAATAACTATTTCACGTTTGAGTGATGGAAAGTTCGTCGATTTTAACAATGGATTCTGCCAATTAACCGGTTTCACAAGAGAAGAACCAACAGGCAAATCCGCAGTAGAATTAAACCTTTGGTATGACCCGGTTCAAAGAGATGCGCTTATTAGTACGCTTCTAGAGAAACACTACGTAGACAATATGGAAATTATGTTCAGAAGGAAAGACGGAAGAATAATTATTTGTTATACAAGTTCCAGATTAATAACTGTTGAAGGGAACCAATATATACTTGCTGTTAACAGAGATGTTACAGAAAAAGTTGAAAGCGTTAAAGAACTGGAACGATACAGAAACCATTTGGAAGAAATGATTGATTTACGTACAAACGAGTTGAACGCAGCTAATCAAAAATTGATGGAAGAAATTGAGAAGGAAAGGGAAGTTGAGGTAAAACTAGAGGAAACACTACTAAGAGAGCAGGAACTGAGTCAACTCAAATCCCGATTTATTTCTACTACATCTCACGAGTTTAGAACTCCGCTAACAACTGTTCTATCGTCGGCAGAATTGATACAAAGAAATATTAAAAGGTTAAGTGAAGAGAAAATAATTGAGTACACTAACCGAATTAAAAATTCTGTCGCTTATCTAACCAAATTGTTAGAGGATGTTATAACGCTTAACAAAGCTGATTCGGGTAAACTTGCATATGAACCGAGAAAGATTAACTTACGTGAATTATGCCACGAAATTCTGGAGACATCTTACATATTTGCAAAAGATACCCACAAAATAGTTTTCGATTACTTTCCAACAGAAACGCATTTCAACTTGGATGAAAAACTAATGAGATTCATCCTCTCTAATCTAATGGTGAATGCGTATAAATATTCTCCGGAAGGTGGAATAGTAACTTTTTTAGTTGAAAAGAATGAAAAAGGCCTTATTTTTAAAATAGAGGATGAGGGAATTGGAATACCCGAAGAAGATAAGCTTCATCTGTTCGAACCCTTTCATCGAAGTAAAAATTGCGATGATATTCCCGGTACAGGACTTGGCTTATCGATTGTAAAAAAATCGGTAGAAATCCAAAATGGTACTATTTCATTCGAAAGTGAATTAATGAAAGGAACTCGCTTCATGGTTACTATTCCGCAAAATTAATATGGAGGATTTTTGAAGAAAATTAAAATTCTGGTTATCGAAGATGACCAAGACGTAAGAGAGAATATTCACACCTTACTTGTTGAGGAAGGATACGAAGTTTTATCTTCTGCAAGCGGTGAGACGGGTATAGCTCTTGCAAATGAGCATTTGCCAAATATAATAGTTTGCGATATTCTGATGAGCGGAATGGATGGCTATGCGGTTCTAAAACAACTTTCAAAATCTAAAAAAACTAAATCAATCCCATTCATTTATTTAACAGCCAAAGTGGAGCGGGAAGATATCCGAAAAGGAATGCAGCTTGGTGCAGATGATTACCTTTTCAAACCATTTAAGTCGGATGAATTGTTAAACGCCATCCAAGCTCGGCTAAAAAAACGGGAAACCTTGAAGGCCGAATCAATTCAAGATTCTACTTTAAAAAAGAGAAATCCTAAAACAAAATATAGCAACGATGACAAAATCTTTTTAAATATCAGCGGTAAACCCCACATCGTTCCAATTAAAGATATCGTTTACATTGTTGCGGAGAATCAGTATACATCAATGAAGTTGACTGAAAACAAATCTATACTTGTACGTAAGTCGATTTCCGCATGGGAAGTAGTGTTGCCGACTAAAGTGTTTTTAAGAATTCATAGATCAACAATAATCAATACAGACAGTATAGTGAAAATGGAAAAGTGGTATAACTCTTCTTTTCTAGTATATCTTAAAGATGTTAAAGAGCCATTTATTATAAGCAAACGATATTCAACCCAACTTAGAAGAAACCAGTTGTAATTTAATAACGTACCGGTGAAGAAATTCTTGTCGGTACGTTCTACTTTTTTACATGGCAATTCCTACCCACTAACAACAACAATATGCCTTTAGCAACATTCAGCTTAAAAAATTCTCTTTAAACTCGAATATTGGTTGCGAGAAACATGAGGAGCGCTTAAATGAAGAAAATTCTGATTGTAGAAGATGAGCATGACGTAAGAATTAATTTGCAAGATCTGTTGGAATCTGAATCTTACACTGTTGTTACAGCAAAAGACGGACAAGACGGATATAAAAAAGCTGTAGAAGAATTACCCGATCTAATACTTAGCGATATAAAGATGCCCAGAATGGATGGCCTTGAACTATTCAAAGTACTTCAAAAAAATTCTATTACAAGTACAATTCCATTCATATTTCTAACTGCTAAAGTAGAAATGTCAGATTTCAGAGAAGGTATGTCTTTGGGTGCCGACGATTATCTTGTAAAACCATTCAAAATTGAAGACGTAATAAAAGCTATCGAAACCCGGTTGAAAAAACGGGAGGGTTTTGTTGAAGAGCTTGAACAACTGCGTGAGAGTCTTTTGCACAAGGTCCCACATGAACTCAGAACTCCGCTTGTAGGCATAATCGGATTTTCTGAGCTTATTGAAGAGGACTACGAAAACTTGTCGAAAGATGAAGTTATAGATATGATAAACAAAATAAAAAGATCGGGAAAGAGACTGCAGAGGCGTATTGAAAAATTTCTTTCTTATGCAGAGTTGATTTCAAGTGAGACAAAACAACAAACGCTACCGGATATGAAGAAACCAGAATTTGAAATTGACTCCCGCTTAGTAGCATACCGATTAAAACCAACAATCGAAGATTTTGATAGGAAGAACGATATTCAGATGACTTTTGCTAAGTCCAAAGTTCAAGTAAGCGAAAGGTATTTTGATATGATTCTAAAAGAATTAATTGAAAACGCGCTAAAATTTTCGCCGCGAGGAACAAAAATTAATATTACTGGTGAGAAAAACGGCCAGTATTACATAACAAAGGTAGATGATAAAGGATGTGGCATGGCGGAGACCTCCATTAAGGAAATTCATGCACTTAAGCAGTTTGGCGATGAAAAATACCTTAAAGAAGGCGTAGGATTAGGACTCGCTTTAGTTCAAAAAATCTTAAAGTATTGCGATGGATACCTTAAACTTGAGAGCAAACTTGATGAATCAACTTCTATTGAATTTGGAATTCCATTAATCAAGGATTAGCTATGGAAGAATTTGAAAATGTTGCCTTTAAGTTTTTTTCAGTTTTATTGAATATGACCGATTACATGGAAAAGAGTTCTGAGAGTCTAATGAATTTGTTGCAAAATTATGAGGTGGCAACAGCTCAAGAGTACAAGCAGAAAGATGAATATAAAAAAGTTCTATATGGAATAAATACTAGAGCAAAAAAAGTGCAAGAAGAAATATTATCGCTTGCATTAAAGAAAACTGTGACTGTTGAAAAGAAATTAATCTCTCAACAATGGTTTTATAACTTAACTCAAGAGTTAGAAAAGCTAAATGTTTTTTCGAAGGGTGAATTATCAAAGATTTTTTTTATAGATGATAAAGGTAAACTGAATTTCTAGTCTAAAATATTACACCATTTTCAAGAAACATGAAAAGGAACTGAGATATGGCAAACACCGTTAACGAAAATGTGGACTTAATTCAATTGGTTGGTTTCAAGCTTGGCAATGAAGATTTTGGCGTAGATATAAGCCGTGTGCAAGAAATTAATATGATGATGCAGCTTACAAAAATTCCAAATTCTAATAAGTTTATTGAGGGAGTAGTAAATCTACGTGGTAAAATTGTTCCCGTAATTAATCTAAGAGATAGACTCGGGCTTCCCAAAAAAGAAGATGATAACAGAACAAAGATTATTGTTTCAGATATAAATAATAAACTGATTGGCTACATAGTTGATGAAGTGAATGAAGTATTGAGAATCTCAAAATCCATAATTGAACCTGCACCTGAATTAGCTATTGGTATTGAAACCGGACTGATAGAAGGAGTGGCAAAACTTGAAGGGAGATTATTGATTCTACTAAATCTGGATAAGCTTTTAAATGTTAATGAAATAGAACAATTACAGTCAATCGTAGATTAAGGGGAACATCATGCTGAGTAATATGAAAATTGGATTAAGACTAGCTGTAGGATTTATCTCGGTGCTATTTGGACTATTAATTGTTG
>JBHEKZ010000023.1:0-10172 GCA_041859025.1 Melioribacteraceae bacterium
GCCATACTTTTCTTTATTTCCCGCTTCAATTATCCAGTATGTTTTTTTTCCATTTTGAATTAAATCGTCGGTTGAACTCTTTGCGAAGTATAAATTGTTTTTACCTATCAGTGCGCAGTAGGTGTTTTTATTTTTCCCGAAAATATAATTCCTATCAATAATTACTGTATCAAATTTTTCTTTAGGAAAGTAAGCATGAGTATAGTGAAGCAAATCTAATTCCATTATGGCTTTGGCAGACGGTAGATTGTATATCGCTAAACTTATCGAACTGTCTTGAGCTACATGAGGCAATCTTCCATAACCAACCCAATAACTAGGTGATTGACCCTTTGCATTTTTTATAATAGCGGGATGAGAATGAAAAACACTGAAAGAACTATCGATATTCATTCCGGTAACATGAACCTGATCTGCATAATTTCCTGGGAAATAATTCTGAACGGAATAGACAGAATAATTTTTTGTTTTAAAAGTGTAAGTGTTAGCCTTTTGAATAGCAGTGCCGTTTTCTTGCGGGTTCACTATTCGTGAAATTGTGGTTTCAAGAGAAAAAAGTCGAAAAAAAGTAAAATCAAAATATTTTATGGGATTTAAAAACTCATTAGAAAACAAGTTGTTTTTCCTTATGTACTTCATCGTATTTTCAATTATCCCAGGGTTGACAAATGCTTCCATAGCCCATTGCATCATAATACTTTTTTCATCGGCGCCAAAATATCCTTCTTGCTTTAGTTGATTGATATTTATCCCGTTGCTTTGCTTTATCAATACTGAACTTTTATCGTTTCCAATATCTATAATAACTTGAGGAACTTTGTACTTTTTGCTTGTCATCAGACAGAAATTTATATGCGGTGTTAATGGAAGTTTTTTCTGCCATAAATAATCTGTAATTCTTTTAGATGAAATTTTTTCTCCTCCTTTACGATTTCGCTCATAGGCCCTACCGCTTACAGTAACAAACATATTTCCCGTTTTCTGCGAAGCAATATCATACATCAGCAAGTCCATAATTATTTCTGCTTTCTTTACAAGAGTATCATCGTCGGCATAATCAATGATATTAATCATGCCGGCAATGTCTTCGTTGTAATAGACGTTGGAATAGAATTCTGTAAAACCGAATTTCCATCTCATCTCCAACCAGTCCAAAATACGTTTACGCGCTTTATCTTTATGCTCCGCGCCAGTTAATCCGTCATTTGTAAAGATTTCGTCAGGATACATTTGCCCGATTAAATACTCTGCAGAAGCGAATAGTATTTGGTGATTCTCGCTCCAGTAACACATTCCGTTTTCGCCCGGCTCATCCATCCAGTATCTAAATCCCAACAGTGTCTTTTTGATTTGCTCTTTCTTTTCGTAGGGAATTTTACTTGGATAATCGTTAAGAATTCTAATTATGGTGGCTATGTAGAAATCAGAAACATCATACTGTTTGTTTATATACTGTAAATCGCTATCAAGTAGTTCCCAGTTGATAGCGCGCGAGTTGTTTGCCAGATCAAAGTAAATTTTATAAGCAAAGTTTTTAGTTTTGTTCTGAGGAAGAGAGCTAATGCTTTTGTAGCTGGTAATCCTAATTAAATCAAAAAGGGGAATTGCAATCAGAGTTATCATTATAAACGCAAAAACATACCGCTTTCTGATTTTAATTTTATTTAAATGGGAAGAAGAAATAAGCACCTCTTATTGCTCGTTGGCAAAGCTATCAATTATTCTTATTTTGACCGTACTTAATATAAAGTCTATTGTATGAGCATTCTTGTTGCTCTGTTTATTAATAGTGGCTGTATGTAAAATAATATTAATAATTAGTTATAATTGACAAAACTGAACACTTGCCGAAACCACGATACTCAATTATGGTAAAATATAATCTTCCAGTTCATCAAAGTTCAAAACTACTCACTTTTGTTTTCATGTTAGCGGTAATTGTTTTGGTAAATCCAAGTTATCGGTTAGCTGCAGAAACGAAATCCTTTCAGCCAAAATATTCAAATCCTTTTACCGAACCATGGAGATGGCAAACATTCCCGGAATTGGTTGGAAAAGGATGTAGAACAATGATTGAAGATTCGAATGGATCATTGTGGTTTGGTGTAAACGGCGGTGTTCTTCGTTACAATGGAATTAACTGGAAATTCTATTCTATATCGAAAGATTCGTCCGAAGTTCCGGTCGTATCACTTTTGCAGGCAAGCGACGGTTCGATTTATATAGGAACTACAAGCGGAATAAGTGTTATTAAAAATGATAAGCTAAAAAACCTTAAGCTGGATCTTGATTTTGGAGATCAGTATGAACACCCTTATAATAAAATTCCGATAATAGAAAGTTATGATAAGAGTATATGGATAGGCAGCCATCAAGGTGCTCTGAGAATTAAGGATAACAAAACCGTTCTATATCGAGATAACTATATATATACCGATCCATTAAAATTTGTTGAATTGAAGAAGCAATCAGGGTTTCACATCTACAGCATTTTCCAAGATAAAAATCAAAATATTTTACTCGGATTAATTGATGGTAGAATTCTGCAAGGGAGAATAAATCCCCAGAATTATTATGAAAACCTTACTTGGAATAGAATTGATACGGAAGCCGGTTACGTTCGTTCAAAGTATCCTCTCATAAAAGTCACTTCGAATGGCAACACTTTTGTTGCTAGTGGTCAAAATGATGGCGGCGTTAATATCAAAGAAGGGAATAGCTGGCGGTTATTCAAATCAAAAAAAGTATTTGGTATTGATGACTTGTATTCTGATGTAGTAGAACTTAAGGATGGCTCTGTTTGCGTTGGTGGTATTGGTCGTGTATTTGCATATAAAAACGGGCAATGGAAATTGTATGAAAGTACGAACCTTCCTTTTGCATCAAACCGTTTAATCCTTTTTGAAACAAGAGATGAAAATTTTTTCATTATTGGCTTGGGTAACGAAGTCTGGCGCATTGATCTCTCATTTCAAAGATGGGCAACGTTACGAGGTCTTAGTTTTCAAGCTGAAGATAAAAATAGAAACAAATGGTTCTTGTCAGTAGATGGTTCTATTGTAAAAAGCGATAATTTCATGAGGAAATGGATACGCTATTCTAAAGCAGATGGAGTTATAGACGTACCAGTTGTGTTAATAATTTCCAGAAATGGAAATGTTTGGGTTGCGGGAAGTGATGGTTCAATAGCTGCAACAGCTTGTTTTGATGGAAAAAAATGGACTAAACAACGGCATCCGTTTCTTGGTTGGGGAATTGACCGAAGAGCAATTTTTGAAGCTTCGGACGGTTCTCTTTGGCTTGGCTCTGCGTCAGATGTAGATTTCGAAAAAGGGCAGAGGGGCGGTATTGTTAGATATACAAATACCGACAATCCTGAAAAGATAAAATTTGAATACCATTACGCTGATCATAATTTTAAGTTGACTGGCATTTACGGAATTGGGGAAACTTCGGATGGAACTATTTACGCCGGGCAGTTAGGATTTTATGCCTTTTCAAAAAAGACTAAAAAGTGGACTCGCATTTACGAGCCTTCCGGTTTGAACGCAAGTTTCATTGATTGTATGGGAACCTCTCCGGACGGTGATTTGTGGGTTGGAACAAGGACAAACGGGGTTTACTTCTTAAACGGGAAAACTGGTAAATGGAAACGCTATACAATAAATGATGGTCTTTCCAGCAATACAATTATTAACATCTATGTGAAATCAAATAACAACGTTTGGGTAGCAACAAACAGAGATATCTCGCAATTTGACGGATTGAACTGGACCAAAAATTCATTCCATAGCTTTCTAAAACCCAAAATGGATGGAATTGCAATTCGTTCAACAAAAGATGGAGGAATTTGGGTTGACCAAAATTTACCGGCATGGTATAGAAAGGCATATTATAGAGATAGCTTTTCCGGGGAATCCGATGAAAACTTTACTACGGTTAGATACTATCCGGATAAATCTGCGCCGGAAACTATTATAACATTTTCTCAAGAGAAGATTGCTCAGCCTGGTAATGTTATTTTGGCGTGGAGTGCAAAAGATCCTTGGAAACAGACTCCACAAGAGCAGATTCAATATTCTTATAGAATTGATGATGGTGAATGGTCGAGCTTTACATACAAAACAAGTGACATCTTTCTTTCGCTACCTTCCGGCGATCATACTTTTGAAGTAAGAGCACGTGACAAAGATGGAAATATTGACACAACTCCGGCAAAAGCTAGTTTCCATATTGTTCAGCCTACTTGGGCGCAGCCTTGGTTTGTACTTTTAATTATAACATTCTTGTCAATAATTGCTTTTTTCATTTTTCACCTTTATAACCGTAATAGAATTATTCAAGAAATGTCGGATACAAAAGTTAGGTTGTTTGCTAATATTTCTCATGAATTGCGTACCCCGCTTACTTTGATAATGGGTCCGCTTGTTAAAGTATTGGATTCACCTAATTTGAGCGAAGAAGTTAAAAAAACCTTGAGTGTTGTAAATAGAAATTGCCATCGTTTACTTAGGTTAATTAACCAGGTTCTCGATTTTAGAAAACTAGATGCCGGGCAACTTAAGTTCGAAGCGAAGAAGGGTGATATAATTGATTTCCTCAAAGAGGAAGTTATGGTGTTTAATGAATTCGCTGAATCCAAAAATATAAATCTTGGTTTTGAAGCAGACAGAGAAACTCTCGAAGTATGGTTTGACCCGGATAAAATTGAAAAGATAATTT
Source organism: Melioribacteraceae bacterium (assembly GCA_041859025.1). GTDB lineage: Bacteria > Bacteroidota > Ignavibacteria > Ignavibacteriales > Melioribacteraceae > Stygiobacter. The sequence goes on from JBHEKZ010000023.1 coordinate 4,723, forward strand.
TTAATGTACTATCTAACGCTTTAAAGTTTACTCCGCATAATGGTTCTGTAATTGTGAATGTTAGAAAAGTAAAACTGGAAAAACCGAAGACAATTGATTTTGGCTCTAACATTCATATCAAAGTTTCCGAAAGTCTTGATATAACAATAAAAGACTCTGGTATTGGAATTTCGCAAAAGAATCTAGAAAGAATATTCGACCGATTCTTCCAAGTACATGATCGGTCAACGGCAATAGGTGGAACTGGAATTGGATTATCCGTTGCCAAAGAAATGATAAAGATTCATGGTGGAAAAATTGAAGTAGAAAGTAGTGAAGGAATAGGAACCTCATTCAAAATTAGAATCCCGGTAATAAAAGAAGAGGCTATTCGTAATGGTGCTGCACCGGAAATGTTTGAAAAATCCGATTTTATTAAAATGAAATATCCTGAAGTTGAAGAAGCTGAAATTGTTGATGATAAAAAAGAACGTATTGGTGAGGGCAAAGCGAAGGTTTTGATTGTTGAAGATGATTCGGATATGCGAAGATTTGTTAAGGAAGAATTGGAAAAAGATTATGAAATAATTGAAGCTGTTAATGGCGAAGAGGGTTTTAAGGTGGCAATTAATACTGCTCTCGATTTAATTATAAGTGATATTATGATGCCTCAAATGAACGGTCTGGAATTTTGTAAGAAGATTAAAGCCGATGAAAGAACAAGCCATATCTCTGTAATCCTACTTACGGCGCGTTCTTCTCAAGAGTATAAGATGGAAGGATTAGAAACCGGTGCCGACGATTATATTATAAAACCTTTTTACACGGATGAACTGAGAATAAAAATTCGGAACGTTCTTGAAACTAGGAGAAAAATAAGAGAGAGGTTTGGCAAGGCTTTACAACTTGAGCCTAGCAGTGTTGAAGTAACTTCAGTCGACCAAAAATTCATTAAAAGAGCAATTGAAATAATTGAAGAACACATGGATGATTCCGAATTAAGCGTTGAATCTTACAGCAAGCTGATAGGAATGAGCCGTGTAAGTTTGTATAATAAACTCAAATCGTTAACCAGTTATTCTGTACAAGAGTTCATATTTGCTATTCGTTTAAAAAGGGCTGCACAATTACTTAAAGAATCGGGCATGACCGTAACTGAAGTTGCATACACTGTAGGTTTCAAGGACCCTTCACATTTCAGCAAATTATTTAAAAAGCAGTTTGGCGTTTCTCCAAAAGCTTATATAACCGGAGGAGTTGAGCACGCTAAGGAATAAATCTCAGTACATATAATTTATACATATAAACAATTTGTAAATCATTAATCTTACCATATTTGCTTCGTAAAGCTTTCTTTTTATGAAACTAAGATCGGGCTTTTTATGAAGTTAAAAGTATTCTTACTCTTATTGCTTGTGTTTTCTGCTCCGTATTTTGCGCAAACCAAACTGCAACTGCATTCTCTGTTTAACGATAATATGGTTTTGCAACAGAAAGCTAAAGTAGCAATTTGGGGTAAAGCCAGCCCAAAATCTAAAATTGAGATTAAGACAAACTGGGGAATTGCTTCCAAAGCTATCACATCAAAAGATTCTGTTTGGAAAGTCTTTTTGCAAACTCCAAAAGCTGGCGGTCCTTTCACTTTGGAAATAAAAAATGGCAATCAAAAAAGAATCCTAAACAACATTCTTGTAGGTGAAGTCTGGATTTGTTCAGGTCAATCGAATATGGAAATGCCACTGAGAGGATTCCTGCCAAAAGAACCGGTATACAATTCCGAAGAAGAAATCCAAAGAGCAAACTATCCAAACATTAGATTGTTTACTGTAAAAACTATCGCGTCGCTCGATCCTAAGACCGATTGTGTTGGAAAATGGGATGAATGTACACCAGCAAGTGCCGGTAATTTCAGTGCAGTTGGATACTTTTTTGCTAAGAAACTTTATGATGAATTGAAAATCCCCATTGGTATTATCCACACTAGCTGGGGAGGAACTCCGGCAGAAGCTTGGACTAGCAAAAAATATTTATCAGCATTTAGCGAATTTACTTCTGCGTTGAAAAGCATTGACGAAAACGTTGTAGCTAAAGAAAATCTTAAATTATGGCTTGGTAAATTTCCATCAGTGCCAGTATCAGACTATAATCGTAACGATCTTTGGAATTCAATCGATCTCCACGATTCGAATCTCTGCAAATCTAATTGTGACGATTCGAAATGGCCGACGATGAACCTACCGATAAGCTGGGAGAAAACTTCGTTAGGGCAGTTTAACGGATTTATTTGGTTTAGAAAAAAAGTTGAATTGCCTGAAACCTGGATTGGAAAGGAGATAACTGTTGAACTTGGTGCAGTTGATGATTATGATGTTACATATATAAATGGAATTAGGATTGGAGCTACAGAAGAATTAAGAAAATGGAAAGATAATCGCATTTACAAAGCCAATGCTGAAGTGAACGACAATAAAATTCTTTCTCTTGCAGTAAGAGTGCATGATTCCGGAGGTGCAGGAGGTGGAATTTACGGGGGCGGTTTTAAGATGAGACTTATCAATGCCAACTCGGGTGAGGAAATTCCATTGGGAGGTGATTGGAAATATATGCCGGTAGCTGAATTGTTTGAGATGAATTATTTTCTGTTTGCTGATCGACTTGAAGAAGTAAAGCTACGCCCAAAACTCGAATACTTCTACGATCAGAGAACACCAACAGCTTTGTTTAACGGCATGATATCTCCTTTAACAAACTTTTCGATTAAAGGTGCTATTTGGTACCAGGGTGAATCGAACACACCAAACCCTTACTTATATGAAAAATTATTCCCTGCATTGATCCATAATTGGCGAGAAAGCTGGGGATATAATTTCCCGTTTTACTTTGTACAGATAGCTCCATACCGATACGGTGGAAAATTTGGCTCGGAGTATCTTAGAGATGCGCAGCGTAAGTCATTGTCAGTCCCGAATACTGGAATGGCAGTCACCTTAGATTTGGGCGATTCACTTACAGTTCATCCCGGAAATAAAAAACCGGTAGGTGATAGATTAGCGTTATGGGCACTCGCTCATCAGTATGGCAAGCAAACCGTTTTTTCCGGACCCTTGTATAATTATATGAAAATCTATGGTAACAAGGTGGAAATTATATTTGATTACATCGGCAGCGGATTAGAAATTCGTGAAAACGAGAGCAGGAACCTTTTCGAAATAGCTGGTGATGATAAAATTTTCAAACCGGCGGTTGTTAAGATTGAGGGGACTAAACTCTTAGTTTGGTCAAATGAAATTCAGAATCCAATAGCAGTTAGGTATGCTTGGAGAAATCTTGTAAACCCGGTACTTTACAACAAAGAAGGTTTGCCTGCTTCATCCTTTCGAACTGATAGTTGGTAGTTCATTTTCAAGAGTCACGGTTTATTATAACAGAAAAAATAATCTTCTTAAAAACGAAAATGTTCGTTTTAACTATAAAAAGCGAATATTCCGCGCAGTTTACATACAAACCCGACAATTAAACCATCAGACAAGTTTTGATTTACTGCCTAATCTATTTTTCTTACAGAAAACTATAGCCTTAGGAAAAACAAACTATGCAGATCGAAGGCGCGGAAAATTTTACTACACCAGAAGTTAAGACCGCTGGCTACAAAACAGCTTTTATGTTAATGAGTTCACTTTTCTTCATTTGGGGTGCTATTGTTTCCTTAAATGATGTGTTAATACCTCATTTGAAAAGTCTTTTTAACATGAATTACACCGAAACGATGCTTATTCAGTTCTGCTACTTTGGCGCTTACTTTACAATGGCTATTCCGGCTAGCATGGTTATAGAAAAGATTGGTTATAAAAATGGAATTGTTATCGGACTTTCTGTAGTAAGTATTGGGTGTTTAATTTTTCTACCCGCCGCATATTTGATTTCTTACGGACTTTTCCTATTTGGCCTTTTTGTTATGGCAACGGGTAATGTTTTTCTTCAAGTGGTGGGCAATCCTTACGTTTCTGTTCTTGGCGCTCCGGAGACAGCCTCAAGTAGATTAAATCTTGCTCAAGGAATCAACTCTTTAGCAACCACAATAGCACCATTATTCGGAGCTTATTTCATACTTGGACAGTTCAATACAAGTGCTGAACATGCTGCTTCTGTTCAAGGACCTTACGTGGGTCTAGCAGTAGCAACCTTTATTATTGCAGGAATTTTTGCTTTTATGAAACTTCCCGAAATCCGGAAGTCTTCAAATTCAAAAACCGAAGGTAATGTTCTTAAATACAGACAGCTTAAACTTGGTGTAATTGCGTTAACTCTTTATGTAGGTGCAGAAGTTTCTATTGGCAGTTTTATTGTTAGCTACCTTGGTGAATCGAACATTGCTGCAATGAAAGCACAAGATGCGGCTAAGTATATTCCTCTTTATTGGGGAGGATTAATGATTGGTCGATTTTTAGGCTCAGCAATTCTACAAAAGGTAAGCGCGCAAAAAGTGTTGGTAATTGCCTCTGTAGCAGCATTTTTATTTATAGCTGTTACTATCCTGACAACAGGAACAATATCTATGTGGGCAATGCTTCTTACGGGTTTATTTAATTCTATCATGTGGTCAAATATTTTCGCGCTTTCAATTGACGGCCTTGGTGATTTAACAATAAAAGCTTCCGGCATTTTAGTTATGGCCCCGGTAGGCGGTGCAATTTTCCCTTTGTTGCAAGGTGTTTTGGCTGATATAAGCTTCATCGGATTAAAGTATTCATATGTTTTACCGTTGATTTGTTACTTGTTCATTTTCTATTACGGCTATAATGGCTACAAGCCGCAAAGCAAAACGAATTAATGTTTTTACTATTTGATTTTCGAAATCTGTCCTCGGTGCGAGGCTAGGAGATTATTTAATGAAGGTTGTTCGAAGAATTTTCTTTCTTTCATTATTGATTCTAATTGGGTTGTCCTCTAAGAATACATTGTTAGGGCAAAACTCATTAGATAAAACAGCATTTCAAAAACTTGATGGAACTCATGATCTTTCTTTACCAGATTGGGGACCATACTCTAAGCGTTATATTGGAGTATCACATATACCGTCTAAAGAAAAAGGTTTACGGTTCGATCTAACTGTTTTCCCCGGCTTTTATAGAAGAAAAGTAGCTGTTCCCGACGTTCTCTTCGAAACTGATTATCATCCTTGGGAAGCTTCTGCAAATTTGGAGTACTTTAGCTTTCGCCACGAACTTGAATGGAAAGATCAAGTTTATACAGATATTTCTTATTCGCTAATTGATTCTAAATCACGATTAATTAAAATTGATTGTGTTAACAATACAGAGAATAATCAAAATTTAGCTCTGCACTTTATGGCGTCTATGAATTTCCCGCCGATAAAAGAGTATAGTATTTACACTCCTTTATATCCCAGTATTGTCACGCTTCCACAAGGCATAAAATGGATTAGTTCTCTCGATTACTTGGATTTGAAA
>JBHEKZ010000040.1:0-8770 GCA_041859025.1 Melioribacteraceae bacterium
TTCCAATTCTTTTTGCAAATTCTTGTTCTTCAGCAACTAAGTCCAGCAAATCATCTTGAATCTGAAAGGCCATACCGAGGTTCTTTCCATAGTTTCCGAGAATTTCGATTTCTTTTTTAGTAGCACCGGAAAGTAGGCCACCGATTATGCAGCACATTTCAACAAGTGCTGCAGTCTTTTTATAAATCATAACTTTGTATTCAGCCAATGAAACTTTTTTACGAATTTCAAAATCTTTATCAAGACTTTGACCTTCGCAAACTTCAATTAATCCATATGTGAACGCATCGAGAACTTCTCTTGGATTTTTCTTTGTGTCTTTAAGAAGGCATTCATATGCTAATGCAACTAGATTATCTCCGGCAAGTATGGCGGTACTTAAATCATATTTTTTATGCAATGTTAATCTGCCACGCCTTTTATCAGAGTTGTCCATAATGTCATCATGCACAAGAGTAAAATTATGAAGAACTTCCACAGCTGCAGCTGCATTGTATACTTTTGAAAAACTGCCGCCCACAGATTTTGAAGCTAACAAAACTAAAAACGGACGAAGTCGTTTACCCTTTCCTTCGAGTATATAGGAACACGGCTTGTAAAGAGATTCTGGTTTTCTGTTCTTCACTAATTTCTCTAGAACAGCATCAATCTTCTTTATTTCACTTTTATACAATTTATCATATTGATCATTCTTTTGGTTCAAACTAACTCCTCTTTCTTTTTCAAACCCAATTTAGAGAGCTGCTTAATATTTGAGCAACCGGTTAAGTACATAATTTTTTTAACTGTTTCGAACCAGTCTTGAATTAATTTGCATATGCCTTCAACATCATTCTTCATTACTTCTTGGAGCAATACTCTTGCTGAAGCCGTAACATCTGCACCCAACGCTAACGCCTTAGCTGTATCTATACCGTTATTAATCCCGCCAGAAGCGATGAGTAAAAATTTATATTGTCTTTTAAGTTCAGCTACTGTTCGAACACAATAAGAAGTAGGTAAGCCCCACTCCCTAAAGTAATTATCAACTTGTTTGTTCCTTAATAACTCAACTGCCGCCCAACTAGTTCCCCCCGCACCGGCAACATCTATTCCGTAAACACCGATTTCTAATAATTTCTTTGCCGCCATCTGACTAATACCAGAGCCTACTTCTTTGCAAATTATCGGAACGGATACTTTATTAATTATTTTTTCAAGATTTTTAAGCAAGCCATTAAAATTTGTCTCTCCCTCTGACTGTAGTAACTCTTGAAGTGGATTAAGATGAACAACCATGGCGTCTGCTTGAGCTAGATCAATCAGAAATTTTACCTCTTCTACAATAGTTTTTGAAGAAGCAACTTGAGCTGCGCCCAAATTACCAAGAACTGGGACATTGCCAGCGTTGCTTCTAACTACTTTATATGTAGAGTGGAGTTCGGAATTCTCTAAAGCTTGTCTTTGTGAACCAATTCCTATTGGAATATTTAGTTCATTTGCTGCATTGGCTAGTTTTTCATTAATCTTTTCTGCTTCACTTGTTCCGCCCGTCATACATGAAATGAGAAATGGAAAGGAAATCTTCTTACCTAAAAACTTAGTTTCTAAGTCAATCTTTGAATAGTCAACTTCGGTTACTGCATTGTGCTCAAACTCGTAAAAATCAAATCCATTTGATTTGTCATACTTAACTTTATCTGTCAAGCAAAGTTCAATATGCTCTTTCTTTCGTATGGAAGTTTTCGACTGAGCCATCATTACCTATAATTTCTAGAGTTAAAATAAATATTTTCCTCATTAGAAACTTATTATGAATAATTTGGAGTCCACTCAGTTAAATGCTTTTCATTTCATTTTTGATTCACTTAAATTGTTTATCATAAATCATCAAACTAGGTTTATCATGGCAAAAGTTAGGTTAAATTTTTGGCAAATTTGGAATATGAGCTTTGGCTTTCTTGGTATTCAGTTCGGATTCGCACTTCAAAACGCAAACGTAAGTAGAATATTTGAGACTCTTGGTGCAAGCATTGATGAAATTCCTATCTTGTGGATTGCTGCGCCAACAACCGGATTAATTGTACAACCAATTATTGGTTATTTAAGCGATAGAACTTGGGGTAAGCTTGGTAGAAGAAGGCCATATTTTTTAATCGGTGCAATTTTAGCCTCGCTAGCATTATTAGTCATGCCTAATTCTCCAGTCTTATGGGTTGCTGCTGGTATGCTTTGGGTAATGGATGCATCTATTAATGTATCAATGGAACCGTTTCGAGCTTTGGTTGCTGATCTACTTCCATCGGAGCAACGCACAACAGGATTTGCTGTTCAAAGTTTCTTCATAGGGACTGGTGCAATCATAGCCTCCGCATTACCATATATTTTTACTAATTGGTTAGGAATTAGTAATACCGCTTCGCCGGGCATTATTCCAGATTCTGTTGTCTACTCTTTCTATGTCGGAGCTATTGCATTCATTGGCGCTGTAACTTGGACTGTCATTAAAACGAAAGAGTACCCACCAGAAAATATTATAGAGTTTGAACGTAACAAACAAGAAAACAAAGGGTTACTTAAAGGAGTTACCGAAATCTTTGCTTCTTTTGTTTCAATGCCTAAGACAATGATTCAACTTGCTTTCGTGCAGTTCTTTTCATGGTTTGCATTGTTCGCAATGTGGATTTACTCAACTCCGGCTGTAACTCATCATATTTATGGGGCAACCGATCCTAGCAGCGAACTCTATAATCAAGGTGCTAATTGGGTTGGAGTTCTATTTGCCATCTATAACGGCTTTGCAGCTGTTACAGCCTTTTTGCTCCCTTGGCTTGCTAAAAGAACTTCCAGAAAAACTGTTCATATGATAAGTTTAATAGCTGGTGGAATTGGATTGATTTCGTTCTACATAATAAAAGACCCGAATTTACTTTTGGTTTCTGAGTTAGGAATTGGTTTGGCTTGGTCTTCAATTCTTGCTATGCCATATGCAATCCTTGCGGGTTCTCTTCCATCTGAGAAAATGGGCGTTTACATGGGAATATTTAATTTCTTCATCGTGATACCGCAAATAACTGCAGCCGCAATACTTGGATTCTTTGTTCGTCATTTTTTCGGTAACGAAGCTATTTACGCTTTATTAGTTGGCGGCGCTTCCATGTTTATTGCCGCAATACTTGTAATGTTTGTTAATGATGTTGATGAAGTAAAAGATTAGAACTATATCAAGGCAGTTGTAGTTTTATTACTGCCTTGATGCTTTCATAAGGCCGAATCAATCTTTGTTCAGATATTTGCCCTTCTTGCTTCCTTCATAGCTGTCAATCTGAAGTAAAACACCTTCAAGTTTTCCATTTACTAAAGGAATCCGCCGGGTAGTTTTCAATCCAATGTTTTTTCTTAGCGATGGATCACCGGTATAAATGAATGCGGAGGTTCCTTTACAGTTTTGTTTAATAAAATCGCCCAATTCTTTGTAAAGGATTTCCACTTCTTCCCTTTCGCCTAGTCTTATTCCATAGGGAGGATTTGTTATTAGTAATCCATTTTCGAAACTGCTTACATGATCGAACGGATTACATTTCAGTTCAATATTCTCAGTAAATGGTAACCTTGTAAGATTATCTTTTGCTACATCGATAATTCTTTGAGATTTATCGCTTCCTTTAATTATTCCTTTAGGAAGTGGCCTAATTTCTTTGTCAATGCTCTCTTTTAGTTCTTGCCAAATATCTTTGTTGTATTCCGGCAAATTCATGAATCCAAGCTTCTTTCTCAAATATTGAGCTGGTATTCTACAATAGTGCATCAAAGCTTCGCAAATAATTGTTCCGGATCCGCACATGCAATCCCATAAAGGCTTTTCACCATCCCATTTACTTAAACGAATCATAGCAGCGGCTAAGGTTTCTTGCATTGGAGCGTCGCCGGCAAGCAATCTATAACCACGCTTATGGAGCGATTCTCCGGAAGTATCCAAACTAATTACTGCAATATCTTCTTCAATATGTAAATTGATTCGAACATCTGGATTTGTAACGCTAACATCCGGTCTTCTGCCAAATCTTTCTCTGAAGTAATCCGCAATTCCATCTTTAAGACACTGAGATGCATACAGCGAATTGTTTACCTTGCTTTTTGTAACAGAGCAAGTAATTGCAAAAGTATTTGTAAGGCTGATTAATTCTTCCCATCTGATTTTCTGAGCAATTTTAATTAACTCTTTTGCATCATTGCATTTTTCTGTTTTTAACGGGGCTAAAACACGTGAAAGCATTCTAGCTGTGTAGTTGATTTTATAAAGCACTTCAATAGTAGAGTCAAAATAAACTCCTCTATATGCTGTCTTTGTATTGGTTGCGCCTAATTCAATTAACTCTTGCTCACACAGTTCTTCCATCATTCCCGGTACTTGCGTAAAAAACCTTCGGCTTTTTTGATATTCAAACATCTAGGTAGTATCCTTCTTAAAATATTTCCTACCTAAAGTTACACAAATGTGCATGCTTTTCAGACTTCTTAGAACGAATATTTATAGTTCACTTTGGTTTGGATTTAGAAGTTAGAATTACGAATTTAGAACCGAAATTTTTAAGTGGTCGAATTATTAAACTGCACATAGTTCATTGTGCATTCAAACTGAGATTTCTTTTATGATCAATGAAAAAGAGCTCGTAGAACGAGCTATAAGCGCAAAATCTAAATCAATTGCCACCTATTCTAATTTTCACGTAGGTGCGGCATTACTAACAGATGCTGAGGAAATAATCCTCGGTGCTAATATAGAAAACGCATCTTACGGTTTAACAATTTGTGCAGAGCGCACAGCTGTATTTCAAGCCTTGCTAGATGGTAAAAGAAAATTTAAGGCTATAGCTGTTGCTGGCGATTCTGAAGAATATTTACCGCCATGCGGCGCATGCAGACAAATACTAATGGAATTTTGCGGCAAAGATTTAAAAGTTATTATGATAAATGTAAAGGGGGAAACAAAAACATTAACTATGGGTGATTTGCTGCCACACTCTTTTGGTCAGGAGTTCCTAAAATAATGCACGAATTTCAACCTCACTCAACACCAGTCGCTACCGGCTGGATTGAAGTAGTTGCCGGCTGTATGTTCAGCGGCAAAACTGAAGAGCTTATCCGTCGCTTGCGTCGAGCAAAAATTGCTAAACTGAATGTGAAGATTTTTAAACCAAAAATTGATAATCGTTATTCTGCTAACGAAATTGTTTCGCATAGCGAACAATCTCTTCCATCAATAATCGTTGAAAACCCTTTTGAGATTTTAGATTACTCTGAAGATGCACAAGTAATAGGAATTGGTGAAGCACAGTTTTTCTCAAAGGAAATTGTTGATGTTGCTAATAAATTGGCGGATCAAGGAAAACGCGTTATAGTGGCTGGATTAGACCAAGACTATCGCGGCGTTCCGTTTGAACCAATGCCGCAACTTTTGGCTGTTGCAGAATACATAACTAAAACCTTGGCAATTTGTGTTAACTGCGGCAATCCGGCAGATAGAACCCAGCGAAAAATAGTTTCTTCTGAACGTGTTCTTGTTGGTGCAACTGATAGTTACGAAGCAAGATGCAGAAAGTGTCACTACATTCCGGAATAATTTAGGTGAATAATGGATTTTGTAAGTAATCTACTACGAGGCATTATTGGCGTTGCCGTATTAATTGGAATTACATTCATATTTTCGAATAATAAAAGAAAAGTCAATTGGAAACTTGTAGCTACTGCTATAGGCATTCAAATAATGTTTGCTGTTTTTATTATACATAGTGAAACTCTCCGCTCTTGGTTTTTCATTCTTGGATGGCCGAAAGATGTTATAAACTGGTTAGGCTCTGCTATTGTTTCCTTATTGAATTTTACTATGCAGGGCGCGCAGTTTGTATTCGGGAAACTTGCTATAAACAGTGGTACAGAAAGCATCGGATTTTTCTTTGCCTTCCAAGTTTTGCCAACAATCATTTTTGTTTCGGCCCTTACTTCAATACTATACTATTTGGGAATTCTTCAGCTTGTGGTAAAGGGAATGGCTTGGGTAATGTCCAAACTACTCGGAACCAGTGGAGCCGAGTCACTTTCAAATACAGCTAATATTTTTGTTGGACAAACAGAAGCACCGTTGCTTATCAAACCATATATAGAGAAAATGACCAACTCCGAGTTGCTTACAATTATGGTTGGCGGCATGGCAACAATTGCCGGCGGTGTTATGGCTAGCTACATTCAAATGCTCGGTCAATCTTTTGCCGACGCTCATCATATTGCAATACAACAAGCTCAAATAAAGTTTGCTATTCAGTTGCTTGCAGCAAGCTGTATGGCGGCTCCAGCCTCGCTGGCAGTATCAAAAATACTTTATCCGGAATTAGAAGAGCCCGTAACTAAAGGTACCGTAAAACTAAAAGTAGAAAAAAACGCATCCAATTTAATTGAAGCGGCGGCTGTAGGCGCAGGCGATGGACTTACACTTGCACTTAATGTTGCTGGAATGTTAATAGCATTTATTGCGCTCATCGCATTAGTGAATTCAATATTCACTAGTGTCGGAGATCTAATTGGAATCAATACTTATCTAGTTCAAAACTTTGGTCAGCCGCTATCACTTCAGTTTATTTTTGGATCTGTACTACAATACTTAGCGTACGCAATTGGTGTCCCTTGGAATGATGCTTTTCATTTCGGAAGTTTGATCGGTACCAAAATCGTACTTAATGAATTTGTTGCATACGCAGATTTAACAACAATTATTAAACAAGGTGTAATGAGCGAGAAAGGAATGATGATGGCAACTTATGCACTATGCGGCTTCGCGAATTTCTCTTCAATTGCAATTCAGATTGGAGGAATCGGGCCGTTAGCTCCTTCTCGCAAAAAAGATATCGCTTCGCTCGGACTTAAAGCTGTGCTTGGCGGAACAATCTCAACATTATTAACAGCAACTCTTGCCGGAATACTTGTACAATGATTAATATGAATGATCAATACAGAGCAACCTACGAAGCTCTCGCAACACAAATTCCTTTTGAACCGGAAATTTGTGTTGTTCTTGGAAGCGGACTTGGCGATTTCGCCGAAAAAGTTGAAACAATTAAATCGATACCAACTTCTTCCCTTCCTAACTATCCTATATCAACTGTTCAAGGGCATCAAGGTTATCTACATTTTGCTAATTATGCTGATAAGAAATTACTTATTGTCCAAGGTAGAATTCACCTATATGAAGGTTACAGAATCTCACAATGCATGGTTCCTGTATTTCTAGCTTCTCGACTGAATTGTAAAAGAATACTGCTTACCAATGCTGCCGGCGGTGTTAATCATCATTTCAAACCGGGCGATTTAATGCTTAATTCTTCTTTCAATGGGATCAATATTAAAAAAGAATTAGCTGACTTGATTGGTGTGACTACTCTTGAAAAGAAAAGCGCTTTTATAGATTTCCCTTCTAACACTTTCAATAGCATTATTAAAAGAGCATCTTTAGAAGAAAAAATTACTTTGAAAGGGGGTGTCTATTGGTTTAATAAAGGGCCGGCTTACGAAACTCCGGCCGAAATACAAATGACAAGAAAGTTCGGCGGCGATGCAGTTGGCATGTCCACAGCGCACGAGGCTGTTTATGCCGCATATCTTGGTATGGAAGTTTCAGCAATCTCTTGCATTACTAATATGGCGGCTGGGCTTTCCTCGCAGAAGCTTTCCCATACTGAGGTGATGGAAACTGCAGAATTGGTAAAGATAGATTTTGAAAGACTCGTTAAAAAAATTATCGAATTGAGCTAGTTGCAATTATTGAGGCGGCAGTTACAATTGCTGTTTCGCTTCGCAAACGGTTTTCCGTTAATTTAATTTTAGTTTCTCCATTCAGAACACTTGATTCTCCTATAGAGAATCCTCCTTCCGGTCCAAATATTAATACTGATCGACTAAGTGTAAAGGACTGGTTTGACAAATATTTTGACAAACTTAGCTCAGCGTTCTGATCAAAAAAGAATTTATTCCCTTCTACCTTCATAATTTCAATTACAGATTTACAGTAAGCAACATTCGGCAGCCATGCGCGCAAGGATTGTTTCATAGCTGCATTCGCGATCTTTTGCCAACGATCAAGCTTTTCTCCTTTTGCAACAGAACGCTGGGAATCGAAAACAATGAAATTTGTAATTCCAAGTTCTACGCATTTTTCTAAAGCAAACTCTAAACGGTCGGTGTTTTTCAAGCGTGGAATGCAGAATGTAATATTCGATAATTGATTTGGGTACTCTAGCACAGAAGTAATTTGCGTAGATAGATACTTCTTTTCGATTTGTTCAATTTCTGTCTTGTAAATGCAACCTTTTCCATCAGTAATAAACAGTTCATCGCCAATCTTATGGCGCATTACATCTTTTATGTGGTGAAATTCTTCATCTCTTATCAGAATTGAATCCGAACCCACTTCTTGCGAATAGTATAATTCTACGTCAGAAAGAAACATTTCTCGAAAACCTTTGTTTTTAGTACAAATTCAGCGTTTTAAGGCTTTCTTTGTAGCAAAATTGCACCACATTTTAACGCTTTCGCTAATTTTCACTACAAAGATAATTTATTCGAATTGAATTGCATCTTTATATTTTTCGCACATCTCGCAAAAGAAAGCATGAAAGTTCTCTTCATCATTCTGAAGAGAGATAAGCATTCGGAGTTCATCCGGCTCCATTGCATAGGCTAGTTTGGAAGAGTTTTCTTCTTGGGAAAGAGTGGAGCTATTTAATTTATTTTCCATTAT
>JBHEKZ010000342.1:0-7031 GCA_041859025.1 Melioribacteraceae bacterium
AAACGGATTAACAGTTATTCACAATGGCTGTCCGATGATGTTTATAAACAATGCCGATCCTTTTCATCGCTTTATGGGATTTCTAAAGAAAATGTTTGGTAAGCTTGAAAAGTGATCTTTTGTTTTGCTATCTGATGTGCGGTTTTTATCTTTCGGCGCAATTTTAATAAATGAAAATGAAACCCGTACAACACCTTAAAGAAATTAATGAGGCTTGGAAGCCGGCTCTGCTTGATAAAGCATTCCGCACCAAGATGATTGTCTCTGTTCTGCTTCTTGCTATCGCTCTTTTTTTTCTAGCTAGGTTCTTGCCTTATAATGAAACGCGTCCCGGTTTTTCTTTGGACGATCCTTTGTTAAAAACATTTAAGCCAATAGACCTTACTTGGATTACTTTTACTCTTATCTACGGTGCTTTGATTGTTGGGCTAGCGTCACTGGCAAAATATCCTAGAAGAATTCTAATAGCTTTTCAATCTTATACATTAGTAGCATCTCTCCGGTTAATAACAATTTATTTTCTACCCTTTAACGCACCGCCGGATATTATTCCAATGAAGGATCCTTTTGTGGAATTCTTTGGCGGAGGACAAACACTTCTTCGTGATCTTTTCTTCTCCGGGCATACGGCTACAATGTTTTTATTAGCGCTTGTTGCTAAGAATAAAACTTTAAAAGGGATTTTGGTTGTTTCTACAATTCTTGTTGCCGTTGCTGTGTTAGCCCAGCATGTACACTATACAATCGATGTTATTATTGCCCCCTTTATTGCCTATGCTGGCTACCGAATTTCTCGTTTAATTAATAAAAACAAAAAAAAATCTTCCTAACGGGAATTATTTTCATCTTGGAATCGTTTAGTCTTCATGACAATTAAACTAAAAGCAGTATGATTTCCGAAGCAGTTTATCTACATTATTTGAATGCCTTATTGGACGGCGACAAGAAACAGTGCTATCAAATAGTTTCCCGACTTATCGATGAAAAAGTCAGTCTCAGAGATATTTTTATGAAACTCTTTCAGCGTTCGATGTATAGAGTAGGGCAGATGTGGGAAAATGATCGCTGCTCAATATCGGATGAACATATAGCGACAAAGATAACCGAAGGGCTTATTGACTATGTAACAGTTAATTATTCGGCAGAAGAAAACTCCGGTAAAAGCGTAGTTATAACATGTATTGATAAAGAATTCCATGAGATTGGAGCCAGGATGGTTGCCGGTTATCTTGAGACACACGGCTTCAAAGTTTATTTTATCGGGTCCAATACTCCCCAGAACGAAGTACTGAAAACAATAAGGGAGAAGCAGCCCGATATTGTTGGAATATCTAATAATTTTTATCTCAACTTTACACGTTTGGTAAATTTGCTTAACTCAATTAATGAGGAATTCCCTAAGCAAAAAGTACTTGTTGGCGGGCAAGCACTTGGCGAAGGTATAGCCGATTCACTTAAAAATTACCCAAATACAAAATATCTTCCTTCTTTAGACGCTTTGGATGAATACATCTCCAGAGCAAAACAAAAGTAGTCTCTCCCTTTTACACACACTTTACGATCATATTTAATTATTTTTCGAACAACAAAATTTTATGGAGTGGTGAATGCGCAAATTAGCGTTCATAATTGTTTTATTTATTTCTATTTCTTTAAATGCTCAAACAAAAATTACAGATATAATTAAACCGGTGAATCTTATTGCCGGTAAAACAGATTCTATGTTAATAAGCGATATGTTTTTCGCAAAGGACTATAAGGTTGAATTCAAGAAAAGTAAAGAAGTAGACATAAGCTATGATAAGAAATCGGGCATGATTCGTTTTACGCCAAACATGCGTTTTTCCGGAATCACTTTGGTGGATTTCAAACTAGGTAAACAAATTTATTCAATACCAGTGCGATCAAGAATTCAGCAAAAGTATAAATTCACCTACAAACCAACTAAGCAATTTAATAAGCTAACTCTGTTTGGAAGTTTTAATGGCTGGGACCGTGGGAATTTACCTATGAAAGATGAAAACGGCGATGGAATATTTGAAGCCGAAGTTGATCTTGAGCCGGGCCGATATGAATATAAATTTTTTGGAGACGGAGAAGAATTAGTCGATCCAAATAATCCGGAAAAGAAATCTAACGGTGCCGGAGACTTCAATTCTTTGTTTAGTGTTGCGGAGCCAAATTTAGGTAAGCTTTTTCTTCACGTAGACGGAAAGGAGGTTTCGAGTAATCAAACCACCTTTAAGTTTTATTATGAAAATGAAAAAGATGGAAACAATATTTCTCAATTAAACGTTATTGCATTAATTAATAATCAGAAAGTTGACGAGAAAAGAATTAGTATTAACAACGGTATTGTAGGTATTGCGATTTCAAAGAATGAATTGAATGGTGATAATTTATTACGCGTTGCCGTAAATAAGAACGGCAGAACGACTAATATCCAATCAATATCGTTAGCAGATAAAAAATCAGATTGGCACAACAGTATAATTTATTCTCTGCTTATAGACCGGTTTAATGATGGAGACAAATCGCTGAATAATCCGATCGTTCAAGATTCTCTTTTCGAAAAAGCAAACTATATGGGTGGGGATTTTCAAGGAATAGTAAATAAATTAAATGAAGGCTACTTTGATTCACTAGGAGTCAACACAATTTGGATTTCCCCTGTATACAATAATCCAAATAAGGCTTACAGTGAATCTCCTGTGCCTCACAGATGGTTCAGCGGTTATCATGGTTACTGGCCGGTCAGCTCTTTCGAAGTGGAAGAGAAATTCGGAACGCTTCAGAAGCTTAAAGAACTTGTTAAGACAGCGCACAAACATGGCATTAAAATTTTATTAGATATAGTTGCGAACCATGTGCATGAAACTCATCCGCTATTCAAGCAGCATCCGGAATGGTTTGGCGAACTCAACTTGCCGGATGGAAGAAAAAATTTAAGGCTGTGGGATGAATACCGTTTAACAACTTGGTTCGAGCCGTATCTTCCTAAATTTAATTATGTCGGCTCCAAAGAGGTTATAAACTACCAAGCCGATAACGCTATCTGGTGGCTTAAGCAAACTGGTGCTGACGGGTTTAGACAAGATGCGGTTAAGCATATCTCCAATGATTTTTGGCGCACGCTCACTCGTAAGATCAAAACTGAAATCGAGATTCCACAAAAGAAAATTGTTTACCAAATTGGCGAGACATTCGGCAGCTACGAATTAATCAGTTCTTATGTGAATAATGGACAGTTATCTGCACAGTTTAATTTTAATCTCTACGATGCTGCTCTTCCAACTTTTTTAGATAAGAAAATGTCATTTAAAACTCTTGATGCTGAGATGAAAAAATCGTTTCTTGTATACGGAGAAAATAATTTGATGGGGAATATCATGGACAGTCATGATAAAAACAGGTTTATGGCTTTTGCTGATGGTGACTTGGAGATAACTCAGTGGAGCGCAATTGAGGAGGGGTGGAACAATCCGCCTAAGGTTGATAACCCGGAAAGCTATAACAAAGCCAAATTATACTACGCCTACATGAACGCAATACCGGGATTGCCGGTAATTTATTATGGAAGCGAATTTGGAATGACCGGCGCTTCTGACCCGGATAACCGGAGAATGATGCGCTTTAATGATGATTTGAGTAAAGATGAAAAACAGATGCTTAAAGATGTTCAACAAATAATTAATCTTCGCAAGCATCATTCAGCGTTAAGCAGTGGCGATTTCTTAACACTTACGGCTAATGAAAATAATTATGCTTTTATCCGCTCGAACTTTGATGAGAGAATTCTTGTGGTACTAAATAAATCAGACGAACAGCAAACAATTAATCTTGTACTTCCTTCATCTTACAATATTGATGAGGCTGTTGACTTGATAACCAAAGAAAAAAAGGTTGTCCGCGATAGTAGCATTTCTTTAAGGTTGGATGGAGTTGGATATAAGTTTTACAAATTGCAGTAATTTTGAAGTAAGCCGCCCTTAATTGTGCGGCATTTTATAAAGTTTTGATTCGTTGCCGGAATTCTAAAAAACTCAACCGTAATCTTTTTCTATAATTGTTTTCCAAAACAACTGCTATATGATTTTGGTGTTTCTCGATTTGGCGAAATGATTCCATAAGAAGATCGATTAGTGTGTGAGTGGTAAGGTGTCCGGCTTCGCTGGAAAATTTAATCAACCTCGAAAAGTCTTCCTTGTTTAATTCGGATATCAAGTTTTTCCATTTCTCATGACACGTTAAATATTGCTCTGTTAATTCTTTAATTGAAGATGTATTCACTTTTAATTCACAACGAATTCCCTTTATGGAATTTAACCAAAAGTTATGTATGGCTAATTCATTTTGTAGATAAGGAATCATTTCCTCGCTCATTAGCTTAGATTTTTCTATCGCTTTGATAATCTCAATAGAAACCCATTCGTGGTATACAGCGTAGTTGAAAAGTATTTCTTTGGTTTCTTCCATTATTTAAGAACTTTTCCGAATAAAAGGAGGTGATGAATATGAGAGTTACAGCCATAACACTTATACCATATCCACCAACACTCCATAGAGAGTGCCCACTAGTAGCTACATTCATGTAAAAACTGAATTTCGCCAGAAGTATAAAGCGTAAATTAATATTGCGATGACTGCGAGAATTAAGAAGATGGTGATCAGTTCTCTCAGTTTAGAGCTTAACATTTATATCAATGCTTGTTAATTTTTTTGAGAGGATAAACGACTAGCACAAATAAAGTGATTCGAGTTTTAATAAGCAAACAATTTTTATTCAATACCGAAAGTTCGGTTAGGGCGGCAGATTAAGCTTAAGTTATAAAGACAATCAAATTAATTAACTCGAGTTCAATATTAATTTCGGGACTCCCGGTGAATCCCGAAACCGTATCGAATGATCTAAAGTTTAGTCTTTTATTAAGTACAACTCTTTCTGTCTTTCGGAGAGAAATTCACAACCGTCTTTAGTTATCAAAACTTCTTCTTCAACTGTCGCTATTCCATATTCTTTTACTGTCAAACGCGGCTCTAGTGTAAATATGTTACCCGCTTCTACTAGCAGACAAGGAGAATTGTTATAACGTTCCCATTTTGGTCCAAGCAGACAACCGCCATCGTGAGCAAATCTTCCCACTTGATGACCAAGTCCGTGCGGATATTCATCATACCCTTTTACTTGAATATAGTGACGGGCAATCTGATCAATTTCCCAGCCTTGTTTACCCGGTTTTAATTCGGCGGCTGCTTTGGAAATTGATTCTACTATTACATCAAATCCGCGCTGAACTTCCATTGGGGCTTTATCTTCGTGAGGATGGCAGATGTACCAAGTACGCTGCAGATCGGCACAATATCCGTTAACCTTAACCCCAAAATCCATATTAACTACGTGTCCGTATTGAACAACGCGGTTAGTGGGACCAGAGTGTGCGCCGGCTGTATCTGGGCCGGAAAAAACAGCCGGACAATGTTCAACATCCCATGCGGTTTCAAATCCGCGCTGTTTTACAAGGTCAAGCACAAAATCGGCAACTTGTTTTTCAGTAACGCCTGCTTTTAAAAACTTAGTAACTTCGCCAAAGATTTTAAGGGTTTCGTTAATGGCTTCTTTCATGTTGGCTAATTCGCTCGCGGATTTTCTTCCCTTAAGCGCAGCAACTATCTCTTCAGATGAAACTAAAGCATGCGAATAAGGAGTATCTTTAAGATGATCCAACAGTTCGAGGTATAATCCATGCGGTAAGCCATCTGCAAGAGTAGAATTGCGGGAATAATTGATCGCAATTTTCTTTGGCTTATACATATCCAAAACTTTAAGAAGATCATCCTTTACAAACTTTAGGTAAGGATGAATGTTTTTGTATGTTCCAACTGTTTTCATGTTTTCATATTCAAGAGAGCCTATTACAGCATGTGTGTTACCGCTCTTTGTAATTATAAATGCGGATTGCCATGTAGCACCGGTTCCAACAATCATATCCATCATCGGGTCTTTCATGTTTCCGGTTTCGCGAACGTAAGTCATCCACATGTCAATATTTTTTTCTTCAAGAATTTTTACAGCCTGTTCAATCTTTTCAAGAACCATTTGGTTGGGCATACAGCCTCCGGTTAATACTTATTCTATGAATAAATGATTTATAGTTTTGTACTTAACGGCCAACGAATTGCTTTAATATATTGGGGTCGTCGGTTGACTCGACAACCTCCCCGCACTTAGAACAAATAAAATTTACGCGTACAGGTATCGCGCTAATTCCTATCCAATAGAGGATTTGCCCGAAACCCGAGTACTCACACTTATGCTGAATTTTTGAATCTGATTTATCATTTCCGCACGAACATGCTTGTTCTGGAAAGTTATTATGGTTTTGCATTCGAACTAAAATTTGTTGCTCAAAAATTACAAAGAATTTTCCATTTCTTAATTGAAAGAAATAAGATAGATTCACAACCATAAATTTAAACCGAAGGCCGCATATGAAAAAAGTAATACTGCTTTTCGTTGCTTTGTTTTTACAACTTAATGCTCAAACCCAAGAATATTTTTTAAGCGATCCGGCACTTTCTCCGGATGCTGGGACAATAGTATTTTCTTACGAAGGAGATTTGTGGACTATTGATTCTAATGGCGGAAACGCATTACGCTTAACAGCTATGGATGGAAATGAAACCCGCCCGGCATTTTCTCCGGATGGAAAGTGGATTGCGTTCACCGGCAATCAAGATGGAAACAACAATGTATATGTAATTCCGGTGCAAGGCGGAGTGATCAGGCAACTTACTTTTCACAGTTCAAACGATTTGGTTGAATCGTGGTCGTGGGATTCACGTTCTGTTTATTTCGCTTCGGATAGATTTAATTCTGTTACCGCTTTCAAAGTATCGTTAAGTGGCGAAACTCCGGTGCGTCTGTTCGATAACTTTTTTAACTGGCCTCACAATCTCATTGAAGATCCAATAAGTAAAGGCTTCTATTTTAACGATACATGGGAAAGTTGGAGCCAGGCTAACAGAAAACG
>JBHEKZ010000416.1:0-2598 GCA_041859025.1 Melioribacteraceae bacterium
GAGGCCCCATCCACACAATATCATCAATAGTAAAATCATTTCCGTAAATAGTTTCCTTGTTTTCATCAAGATCAATAACCGCTGCTAGCTCTGCTTGATCTAGACCAAAATAGTAAAGAAATGTTGAATCTTGCCGGAATGAGTAAGTGTTGTCCGTATAATTCATTGGGGCTTCGTTATTTCCGAGGAAAAGAATTAATCCGGATTTCAATTTTTTCTTTAGCTCTGTTCTTCTGTTAATATAGATTTTCGCGTTAAACATATTTTCCACCTTCTATTTTAACTAAGTTGTTCATTAATCAATTCATATGACAAGAACTGACTTTATGAGAGTTACACACTAATGTGCTTGTGAAAATAAGAAGATAGTTTGCAAAGAAAAACCCTTTTGACAGAAGAATTCGTTAATAGAAATCTAGTTTTAGATTCGGCTGAAGAGGAAGAAAACTGCAGATCAACATTTCGCTAAATTTTAATAATAGCAGATTCAGAATATTGTATTAAATTCGTATCAATTTTTTAGGCGTATAGTTAATGAAAGATCTTCTTAAGGGTGATTCCGCCAGAGAGTTCGATAGATTTTACCAAGAAGTCGAAGAATTAAAAGACGTTTGGACAAGTTACCAACAGTTGCTTCTTAGCTATAAAGCCAGTGAAGAAGAAATAAAAAGAAAAAATGATGAGCTAAATGAATTAAATGAATCCAAGGATAAATTTTTTTCAATTATCGCCCACGATCTTCGCTCACCGTTTCAAGGTTTACTTGGTATTTCGAATTATTTGGTTGAAGAATTCGACTCACTCGATAAAGAAGAATTCAAAGAGATGGTGCTTTCCCTGAACGAAGCGCTGCATACTCAATATAAGTTTTTAGACGATCTGCTTAGTTGGTCCCGCATTCAGTCAGGCAGAATGGTTATCGAGCCGGAATTATTAAATCTTAACGGCGAGCATCAAAAAGTGCTGCGGTTGTTCGAATCCAACATTAAGAACAAAAAAATTAATCTTACTATCAATATCAACAGCAAGCAAGAAGTTTTGGCCGATGATGATATGCTTTCCCTTTTGTTCAGAAACCTAATTTCCAACGCAATAAAGTTCACACATTCCGGCGGTACTGTAGAAATAACCGCATTCGAAGAGGAAGGAGCAATTTTAGTTGTGGTATCAGACAGCGGCGTAGGAATTAAGCAAGAAAACATTCCTAAGCTTTTCCGAATTGACGTGCAGTTCTCAACTCACGGAACAAATAAGGAGAGCGGCAACGGGCTCGGTTTAGTGCTATGTAAAGAAATTGTTGAAAAACATGGCGGCAAAATCTGGGTGGAAAGCGAATTAAACAAGGGCACACAATTCTTCTTTACACTTCCATTAAAGAGTGAACTTTCCTAGTTAAGTTCTTCGTTATATCAATAAAGACATTCGAATTTAATTATTAAAGGAACCCAAATGGCTAATGCTGTTTTTCACCATCCCATGCCGGAAAATGAACCGGTAAAGACCTTTGCGCCCGGCTCGCCGGAACGTGCGTTATTAAAGGCAAAACTCGCAGAAATGCAGAAACAAACAATAGATATTCCTCTTATTATCGGCGGCAAAGAAATTAGAACCGGCGATACCGCAGACATCGTAATGCCTCACAATCACAAACACAAGCTTGGTAAATATCATAAAGCCGGGGCCAAAGAAGTTCAGTTAGCTATCGATTCCGCTATGCAAGCTTGGAAAACTTGGTCTGCAATGGAATGGCAAGACCGCGCTGCTATTTTCATGCGCGCTGCTGATATGATCACTTTGACTGATTGGCGTTATACAATTCTTGTAGCAACAATGCTTGGACAAAGCAAGAATGCACATCAAGCGGAAATTGATTCTGCTTGCGAGACTGCAGATTTCTTCCGGTTTAATGTTCATTACGCTTACAAACTTTATCAAGAACAGCCGCCTCATTCACCGCACGGAATGTGGAATAGAATGGAATACCGCCCGCTCGAAGGTTTTATTTTTGCAGTTGCTCCATTCAACTTTACAACGTTCAACGCAAACTTACCCGGCGCACCGGCAATTATGGGGAATGTTGCTTTACTTAAACCGGCGGCGACATCAGTTCTTTCTGCTTACTATATGATAAAACTTTTAGAAGCAGCCGGTCTTCCTCCGGGAGTAATAAACTTCATTCCGGGTTCAGGACAGAAAATAGGCGATGTTGTTTTCAACAACCCGAACTTTGCCGGACTTCACTTTACAGGCAGCACACAAGTTTTTCAATCGATGTGGAAAATTATTGGCAACAACATTAATAAGTATAAAACCTATCCAAGAATTGTAGGCGAAACCGGCGGAAAAGATTTCGTGTTTGCACATTCGAGCGCAAATGTGCGTGGATTAGCTACAGCTTTAATCCAAGGATCGTTTGAATATCAAGGACAGAAATGTTCTGCGGCTTCACGCGCATATATTCCAAAATCTATCTGGCCGGAATTGAAAAAGATTTTAGTTTCTGATCTAAAAGGATTAAAGACCGGTCCGGTTACAGATTTCACAAACTACAACAACGCGGTAATTGACAAAGCCGCCTTCGACTCAATTGTGAGTTAT
>JBHEKZ010000531.1:0-2682 GCA_041859025.1 Melioribacteraceae bacterium
ATTTCAACCGCTTTGGGAACAGCTTCTTCATCAATCATCATAGCGCCGAGCACGGCAGTTTCTACTTCAACAGCAGATGGGGGAAGTTTGGATGATGATTTGAGTTTCTCCAAATCATAATTTGGTTCTGCATTTCTGCGTGGATTTTGCTTAGCCATTTTTAGCCGTTAGTTCATCGTGAATTTTTCTGAATTTCTTAACATCCTCCCAGCAGCCTCTTTTCCAGTTTGGATTACGCAGAAGTGCTGCCGGATGATATGTAGCAATAACTTTAATTCCATTTAATTCGTAAACATTTTCTCTAAGCGCTGAAAGCGTAAGTTTTTTGTTCAGCAAACCGTTTGCGGCAATTCTTCCTAAACATAAAATCACTTTTGGTTTTACTAATTCAATCTGCTTCATCAGGTAAGGCATACAAGTTTCCATTTCACCCGGCTGCGGATCGCGGTTTCCAGGCGGACGGCATTTAAGAATATTTGCAATATAAACTTCCTCGCGTGCAAAATTTATAGCCTTCAGAATATCGTTCAGAAGTTTGCCGGCTCTTCCGACAAAAGGTTCTCCTTGCTGATCCTCATCTGCACCGGGAGCTTCGCCAATCAACATCGCGTCAGCATTCGGATTACCTACACCGAACACAAATTTGGTTCTCGTTTTTCCAAGCGAACACATCTGGCAGTCGCAAATCATCTTGTTCAGATCAACAAGATTTTCCGCTTTCTGAAACTCCTCTTGAAACAGAGAATTTCCTGATGTTTCTTCTTCTTGAGCTTTGTCTGGTGATAATGTTACGGCTAGTTCTTTGGATTTTCTAGGCTGAAGTTCAAAAGAAAAATTATCGAACAGCACATCACCAAAGATTGACTGCTGATCCTTCAACGCTTCCATTAATTCTTTTTTAAGGTTGTCCAAGTAGAAAATCCTTAGGAGTTTGCGCTTTGACCAACTGAATTTAATAAAAAAAGCGGAGAAACAATTTGCCGCTCCGCTTTCATTTCAAAAAGAGTAATTTATTTTGCGTTTTTGAAACGGAATTCTACTTTTCCGTCGCGAACTTCTTTAATAGCCTGTATATGAGGTTTTTCTCTTTTTTCGAATTCGAGAGAAAGCTTTAATTGTTCCGGATTTTCTCTGTCTTCAAATTCTTCTTCTCTGCCGGCAGTAATTGTGCTGAGCAAAGCGTTGAATTCGAGTTTAGTTTCATCATTGAGTTTGCGAGCGCGTTTAGCTGCAACAACAACACCTTCGTAAAGGTTAGTTGCGTTCTCTTTGATTTTTGCTAAGCTTAATGGTGTAATTCCCATTATTTAGTACTCCTTTAATTCATTTTCTATAATAATTCTAACTTCTTCTTTTGCTTTTTCAAGATCTACATTGGAAACGACATGATCAAATTTATCTTTGTAGCTAAGCTCCATTTCGGCGCGTTCAATCCTTTTCTTTAAGTCTTCATCCGTTTCAGTATTCCGCTGAATCAATCTGTTACGCAGTTCTTCTATACTAGGCGGAGCAATGAAAATCAGAATCGAATGGGGATAATAATTTTTGATCTTTAATGCGCCTTTTACATCTACTTCAAAAACTGTGTGCAACCCTTTTGCTATATTAGAATCTATCTGACTCTTCAGAGTTCCATAATAATAATCGTAAAATTTTTCCCATTCTACAAATTCATCATTATTAATTTTTTCTTTGAAGTCCTCTTCGGTTATGAAGTAATAATCTGTTCCATCCGTCTCTGTCTGTCTTTTCTTTCTTGTTGTAGCAGAAATAGAAAAAACGAACTCGTTATAATTTTTAAGAACATCTTTTACAATTGTTGTTTTGCCGGAACCGCTCGGAGCGGAGAACACAAATAATCTTGCCTCTGTCTTCGCCACGCGCTACTCAATATTTTGAATTTGTTCTCGAATCTTCTCAATTTCTTCTTTAATCATAATGCCGCTGTGAGAAATTTCCGATGCAAGAGATTTGCTGTTAATCGTATTAGCTTCTCTGTTCATTTCCTGAACTATAAAATTTAATCTTCTTCCGGCATCTTCAGATTTTTCAAGAGTCTCAATAAACATTTTTATATGGCTTCTTAATCTAACACATTCTTCGGTTACATCAGATCGTTCCGAAAGCAGTGCAAGTTCTACATTCAGCCTATCGTTGTTATTCGCCAAATCTGCTACCAACTGTGTTGCTCGGTCTTTCAATTTTTCGAAGTATTCTTTAACAGTTATGCTGGCAGAAGTTTCAATCTTAGCTAAAGCTTCTTCTATAATACCAACTCGTTTACGCAAATCCTTTTCTAGTTCTCTACCCTCAGCTTCGCGCATCTTATTCAATTCAGCAATAGCCGTATCAATTGATTCTGTAACTAGGCCAAATTCTTCACTTGCCTGGTCGGAATCATCCTTAAAAAGCATATTTTGAAAAAGGAGAATGTCGCTAAGTTTAATCTTATCTGTAATCTTAGCAGATTTTTTAATATCCTTTAACAAGCCAACTGCATATTCAACAGATTTAGGATCGATCTCGTTAAATTTTTCTTCAAACTCACCTTTCTTTATCGAAACAGAAAGATAAACTTTACCACGTTTGATTTTATTTTTTACACGTTCGCGTATTTCAAATTCCTTGTTTTGGAGAAACTTCGGCAAACGAAGGGATAAATCAAGGAATCGGCTGTTAAGA
>JBHEKZ010000351.1:0-2742 GCA_041859025.1 Melioribacteraceae bacterium
TTTTCAATTGATTTTATTGCTCTTAATCTCACAAATCCGGAAAAAAATCAATATGCATATATGATGGAAGGCTTTGAAAATAAATGGAATTACTCCGGCACAAAACATAGCGCTACTTATACAAATTTGGATCCCGGTGATTATACATTTAAGGTTATCGCGGCTAATAACGACGGCGTTTGGAACAAAGAAGGTATTTCTTTACAAATTACAATAATGCCTCCTTTCTGGAAAACTTGGTGGGCTTACATTCTCTATTTCATAATGCTGATTGGTGCGTTCTATGCTTTTCTTTTGTATCGGTTGAGCCAAGAGCGATTAAGGCATAATCTTGAGATGGAACATCTAAAGCTGGAAAAACTTTCCGAACTGGATAAAATTAAAACAAAATTCTTCAGCAATGTTTCTCACGAAATAAAAACTCCAATTATGCTGATTGTTGGACCGCTAGAAAATCTGCTTAAGACAAAATCGCTTAGCGAAAGTGCTAAAGAAAAAATCAATTTGATTATTCGCAACGCTAACAGATTATCTAGAATGTTAAACCAGTTGATAGATTTTTATAGAATAGAATCACCTGACCATAATCTCAATCTAGTTAGAAATGATTTAGTGGAATTTGTCCGGAACATATTCCTTTCATTCAAAGAATATGCAAAGGATCATAACATAAAATACACCTTTAATACTAACATCAAATACGGTTATACTTGGTTTGATGGTGATAAAATTGATAAGATGATTTACAATTTATTATCCAATGCGTTTAAGTTTACTCCTGATAATGGTGAAATAGAATTAAATATCAGTTATAAAGCGTCGGATTCCAAACTTCAAAATTTTGTAGAAATTAGTGTAAGGGACAGCGGAATTGGAATTCCGGAAGATTTGAAAGAGAGAATATTTGATCGTTTCTATAAAATTGATAATGATGATTCTTCAATTCCAAAAGGAATTGGAATTGGTCTTCACATGACACAAGAATTTGTTGAATTGCATCAAGGAAATATTACAGTAGAAAGTGAACTTGGCAAAGGATCTACATTTCGAATTGTTCTGCCAGTTGATTTAATTGAGATTGAGAAAGAAGCCGAATTAAGTGTTGCACAAAAACAATCTGAGGGCGAAAAAGAAAAAACCATGCTTGGGCCAGTTGGTGAAGAAAGCGCCCCCGAAACTACACCTTTGATTCTTTTTGTAGATGATGAACAAGATGTTCATCAATACATTAAAGATATTTTTCAAGACCGTTTCAAAGTTATTTCCGCTTATGATGGAGAGGAAGCTTTTCAAAATGCTGTAGAATTGGTTCCCGATTTAATCATCAGCGATATAGATATGCCCAAGATGGATGGATACAAACTTTGCCACGAATTGAAAAACGAGGAAAGCACAAGCCACATTCCGATCATTCTTCTTACAGTGCACAATAGTTCTGAAGATAAATTAAAGGGACTGAAACTTGGCGCGACGGCGTATTTACCAAAACCGTTTAACAGCGATGAGTTAAAATCTCGTGTTCAGAATTTATTAGAAGAAAGGCGCAAGTTAAGGGATTCCTTCCGTAAGCAGATACTGAACGAGCCTACAGATAATTCCATTTTAAGCATAGATGAGAAATTCCTTTTACGTGTTAAGCAAGAAGTGGAGAACAATTTAGATAATTGGAAACTTGACGCTGATTTACTCAGTCAGCAAGTCGGAATCAGCCGCATCCAGCTTTATAGAAAATTGAAAGGTTTGACCGGTCAAACTGTCCACGAATTTATAAAGAAGATCCGCCTTAAAAGGGCAGTCCAACTTCTGGAAAAACGTAAAATGAAGATTACTGAAATAGCTTATAGTGTTGGTTTTAGCGATCTAAATTATTTTTCCAGATGTTTCAGAAAAGAGTTTGGAATTGCACCTTCCGAATACCTTAACGGCAAAGCCCAGAATGAGGATGAAGGATAACAGAGCCGTTGTCTTGTAGTCATTACTATCTATCCGTTAAATTTCATATAGAAGTCAGTTTTCTTAATTCTAGCTTTTGGCCTCTGTACACTTTTTCCATTATTCTCTAAACTTACCAAATGAGTTTCTTTAGTTTTTCGCTTAAATTCATCAAAAATTCATCGTGATATTATAGTGCTACCTTTTGATACTCTAATATGAGCCCATCTTATTTCTAGTTACTTAATTCGCCCCAGTGTTTTGTCAGATTTTTAAATGTTCAGTCAAAAACGATTGGTAGGATTGTAATGAATTTAGAAGTTGTTCCTATTGTAGAGATTTCGGTATTGCTGCTTTTCGTATTTATGACGTTTTTATCACAAAATAGCTCTCTGAGAACAATATCTTTCGCCACAGAAATGTCGAATAAATTGTGGAAAAGAATATGAAAAACGGACTCGATAAGTGGCAGATTAACTTGACCCTGGTTCTTCTTTTAGTCCTTTGTTTCTCCCAAGAGTTTTTGGTAGCACAAACCCAGAAAAAACCCTTACTAATGGCTCATTACATGCCATGGTATCAAAGCAAGGATTACAGCGGCGCTTGGGGCTGGCATTGGACTATGAATCATTTTGATCCTAACAAAGTGAACTCTGCCGGGCAGAGAGAAATCGCTTCTAAATACTATCCTTTAACCGGACCTTATGACAGTCAAGATCCGGATATTCTTGAGTATCAAGTTTTGCTGATGAAACTTAGTGGAATTGATGGAGTTTTGGTTGATTGGTATGGCGATGAAAATTACAATGA
>JBHEKZ010000101.1:0-5840 GCA_041859025.1 Melioribacteraceae bacterium
ATTAAAATTGCGCCGAAAGATAAAAACCGCACATCAGATAGCAAAACAAAAGATCACTTTTCAAGCTTACCAAACATTTTCTTTAGAAAGCCCATAAAGCGATGAAAAGGATCGGCATTTTTTATAAACATCATCGGGCAGCCATTGTGAATAACTGTTAATCCGTTTTCTTCTCCGAACTGTGCCGCTTCTTTATTGTAGCTTCCGTTTCCCATACCATGATGAAACCAAACTCTTTTAACCCCGTTTGCCACACATTGCTTTACAACTTCATATGCGGCAGCGGGATTTGTAGTTATTAAAACCGCGTCTACTTTTTCGGGCACCGATGCTAAATCTTTGTAACACTTATCTCCCTCAATTATCTCCGCATTCGGATTGATTGGATAAACAGTATAGCCTGCCTCTTTGAATTTCTTATAAATAGCGTTTCCAACTTTAGCTTTTGGAGTTCTTGAAACTCCCGCAAAAGCAATCCTCTTCTGGGAAAGAAAATCATCAACCTTTTCTTTGTATTTCATTTAGGTTCCTATAGTTTTCTTGCAACTACTATTGGTTTTTTAAGAGTTTCGACTACACTACTTCCTTCCGCTGAGTATTCAATAAGCATAATATAAATACCCATCCTTAACGCTCTTCCATCATCATCAAGCCCATCAAATATTACAGAGCTGTTTGAAGCCGAAGGATGATTTTGAAGTAAAGTTCTGACCAACCGCCCTTGGCTATCAAATATTTTTATTTGAACTTGCCCAAGTCTAAACGGAAGATTGAAACTAATAATTGAAAAATCTTCAAATCCATCATTGTCCGGAGAGAATGGATTCGGACTGATGCTTACTTTTGAATCAGTTGCAAGGTTTTCTGTATAAACAGAATTCTGCATGCCCGGTGTAGCACCTTCGCTGGTTACACTCGTACTCCAATTATCTCTATCGTTAGAACTCAGCAACGGATTCAATCTTTCTAATGATTTGTTTTTCGTCTCTAGAAAATTTCTGTTATGCCATGCCGGAGAATAAACGACCGAATCTAATGTTGTTCCGTATAAATCTTTCACTAACAATGGAGTTCCTTCGTTAGACAAACTGAGAGAGGATGAAATACGTGTAACGCTTCGTTTCAACATAGGATACTTATTGTATATAGATGAATCTGAAGCAAGAACCAGAAATTCTTTAGGAGGTATCATAAAAGTTGATGCCGATAACTTCACGTTATCTTTTGCTCCAACGCGAAGATCCAAGCCGCCAACCTGAATAGAATCGTTTGATGTATTATAGAACTCTACAAACTCAGCGTTTCCGCTTTCCGGTTCATAAAGTAATTCATTAAGAACAAGAGAACCGGTTTTATAGGCTTTAGGATTAGTAGATGTATTTTTTACACCCGGCGAAGCACCTACATTTGAAATGGATACAATCCAGTTTGTACTGTCGTTTGTAGCTTTTGTGAAAGATATTCTTTCGAGCGATGAACCGTTGCCGCCGCCCCAACTTGATTTGTAAAAGAAGCTATCTATTACAGCGCCGCGAAAATCGTAAATCATTATACCGTCGGAAGTATTGCCAAGTGAGCCAAACTTAGTTTGATAAAATTTCTTGGGCGGATTGAATGCATATGCTTGTGTATCCGGGGTTGCAATTGTGTATTCACCCGGTTGCAGATATTCATCCTTAATTGTTAACACCGCTTTTGTCGGTGAAGGAAGCACATCGCTTACAGACCAGTTTTTTAAATTAATTGCTTCATTTGAAACGTTTAGAAATTCAACCCATTCCGGTTCGTGAGTAAGAGGATCATACATCACCTCAGTAATTAAAACAGAGTTCTGCTTTGCGCCCGGTATAATGTCTCCGCTAAATGAATTATTCAGCGTGTCTTCATCGTTAGCAAAAGTAACTTTGCACAAAACCGTTTTAATGTCGGTTAGCTTTATTTTAGCGGATGAATAAACAACCACAGAATCGTTACTCTTTAGATTTACACCATTAGCTTCGCCGAGATATGAATATACATTATTATTCTTCACGTAATATTTTACTGTAAACTTATCTGCGTCACTAGTTCCGTAATTAATAACTCTCATTCCAACGTTTATATCTTCATTCACAGCTGGGTAAAGCGGTTTTGGCACCAAAGCTTTTAGAGCAAGATCATATTTTTTTATAGCTATGCTATTGATTCTGCCCGGTGTACTCAATTCCAAATCTTTTGAAGAACCCCAATTATTTTTTTCAGAAGAAGCTATTGAGGTCATTCTTCTTTCAAGCGATTTTCCATTTTCACCGCCCCACTTACTATCGAAGCGAACCGAATCAATCGTTACATCGCGAGAATCTTTAATGACAACACCATCAGCATCATTATTCAAATTTGTGAAACTTGTTATAATCAATTTAGAAGGAATTGAAGCGTGATAATTTTTAATTGTAGAGTCTTTTGCAATAACTAAAAATGTGTTTTTCGGGAAAACCGAATCTTTAGTTTTAACAATTTGTTTTTGTGGAGTTGTTAGAATATCCGTGATTGACCAATCCTCCAAATCGACATCGTTTGCAGACGCATTATAAAGTTCCAACCATTCCGGCTCGCCGTTAATTGGATTATACATTACTTCATTTATATAAACTGTTCCGGCCGTGTATCCGGGACGGATGGAAGCTGAGAACGCATTATTTGTTAAATCTTCATCCGAACTAAAATCGGCAACAACTTCAAAAGTATTTTTTGCAAGAATGCTTTCAATAGCAAAAGAAAAATCATAAGAAAGTGAAGCATCCTTTGAAATAATCATTGTGTTTGTTACTTCAATTTTCTGCTTGGTTCCATCCTTGTTAATTTTATTCAAAACAAACTTGAATGAAGCGTCTGTCTTGCCCAAGTTTGTTGCTGCAACAGAAATTTTAACCCGCTGACCGACAATTGGAACAGCCGGAGTAAACAGAAGTTTTGTAACCGATACGTCAAATTTCTTTCGAGAGATTGAGTTTATAAATCCCGGCGTTGCGCCCAGCATATGAACTGAAGTTTTCCAATTTGTTGAGTCTGTTGATGATTTCACCAAGTCCAAACGTTCTAAAGATTTTCCGCCAGTCCCCCCCCATACACTTTTATATTCAAGCGAATCTATTGTCCGATCAAGTGAATCAAGAATTACAACTTTATCTTTAGAATTACTAAGCGTAGGAAATGAAGCTATCACAGATTTAGTGATGTTTGTGAAGCGTGTATAGACAGCACTGTCTTTTGCTACAACAAAATATTCCTCCGGTTTCAGAATTACATCTTGTACAATAACTTTACTTTTGGTAGAACCGTTTGCAATTTGGTATCCCCTTAGATTAATCTGCTTGAGACTGTTATTATAAATTTCTATCCACTCCGGCTCACCAGTTAAAGGGGCATACATAATTTCATTAATTACCAAATCACTTCTTTCTTCATTTATAACAACGGCTTTAATTGTTAACGAAAATTTATTGTTATCCAGATATTGATCTGCCGAATATTCTACCGTTGCCAAGTACTCGTTTAATCCAATTACATACGACCCATCTTCAACGTCATATTTGCTCATCGTGTTAACCGCCAAGCTGGTTTCATTCTTTAGATAAACCAGCTCGTTTATATCGCCTAAACCATTTTTATTTGCATCTCGGTAAAGCTTAACAGAAAAAGCTGAAGCGGGATTTTTACCAATATTCTTTATTTCTATACTCATTTTAATTTTTCTTCCAACAACCGCATAATTTTGTACCGCTGAAAGAGAACTTAAATAAATATCGTGATCTTTTGGTGAAACCGAATTTATTCTTCCCGGAGAACTGAACTCGCTGTCTATTGAAGAGCCCCAATTAGTTTTTTGATTAGTCGCACCTTCAAACAAAATTCTCTCTAGCGATTTTCCATTTTCGCCGCCCCACGTTTTATCGAACAACAAAGAATCAACGGTAACATCTCTAGAGTCCTTAATAACAACGCCTTCTGCATCGTTATTCAAATTAGCAAAAGAGCTCACTATAACTTTGCCATTGATAGCCTTATGAAAATCAAACAGTGTGCTATCCTTTACAATTACTAAATATGTTTTGCTTGGAAAAGAAAAATCCTTTGCTTTAATTTTTGCCTTGATCGGGGAAGTCAGCACATCTGTAATCGACCATTCTTCCAGATCGACATCATATGCCGATGAGTTATAGAGTTCTATCCACTCCGGCTCTCCATTCATTGGAGCATACATTACTTCATTCAGCACAACACTTCCCGATGGATATCCAGGGCGAACAAAGTTAGTTATTGTGTTATTAGTTAAATCCTCATCCGCGCTATAATCTACAAAAGCTTCGAATGTCTGTTTGGATGTAATGTTATCAACGGCGTAAGTAAACTCATAAGCAACTGAGGCGCCTACTGCAATAGTTAGAATGTTCGACTCTTCGACTTTTAGCTTGCTACCATTCCTGTCTATCTTATTCAGTACAAACTTAAATGAGGCCCCGTTTTTTCCAATGTTAGTTGCGCTTGCAGAGACTTTTACTTTCTGACCTACTATAGGCGCGGATGGACTGAATACAATATTTGATATTGCAACATCTCTATCCTTTGGTGAAACAGAATTATTCTTTCCGGGCGTGCTTAATTCAATGTCTTTTGAAAAACCCCAGTTTAATTTATCGTTTGTAGCGTTTTCATAAATCCTACGCTCTAAAGATTTGCCGGCATCTGTTCCCCAAGTTTTATCATACATTAACGAATCTATTGTAACATCGCGGGAATCTTTAATTACAACTCCATCATTGTCGTTGTTAAGATTAGCGAATAAGCTTACCAACAATTTTCCACTTATTGTTTTGTGAAAATCTTTTATGGTGCTG
This sequence comes from Melioribacteraceae bacterium, assembly GCA_041859025.1. GTDB lineage: Bacteria > Bacteroidota > Ignavibacteria > Ignavibacteriales > Melioribacteraceae > Stygiobacter. The sequence goes on from JBHEKZ010000101.1 coordinate 4,878, forward strand.
TCTTTTGCTATAACCAAATATGTCTTGCTCGGAAACACGAAATCTTTAGCTTGAATTTTGGATTTCTGCGGTGTTAACAATACATCAGAAATAGACCAGTCTTCTAAATCAACATCGAAAGAAGATCCGTTATATAACTCAATCCATTCCGGTTCACCGTTAAGCGGGTTATACATCACTTCGTTAAGTTTTATAGTACCGGCTAAATATCCCGGTCGGACAGATGCCGTTGATGAATTATTCGCTTTATCTTCATCAAACGCGAAATCTGCGGTTACTTCGAAAGTCTGCTTTGAAGCTAGTACTTCCACAGCAAATGTAAAGTTGTAAGTAAGCGAATTTCCTTTTACCAAAGTAATGGTATTCGATTCTTCCACTTTCTGCTTGCTTCCATCACTATTAACTCTGTTTAGAACGAATTTGAATGAAACATCGTTTTTACCAATATTTGAAACGCTTGCCGCCATGGTTACTCTTTGCCCAACCAGCGGTGAAGAAGGCGTGTATATAATTTTAGAAACAGCTACATCAAAATTTTTCTGGGAGATGGAATTTACAATTCCGGGTGTTCCTCCCAAACTGTTACGCGAAGTTATCCAGTTTGTTGAATCAACTGAAGTTTTAATCCAATCACTACGTTCCAAAGATTTTCCAACAGCTCCGCCCCAGGAATTTTTGTACTCCAGTGAATCGATTGTTCGGTCTAGTGAATCTAAAACAACAACTTTATCCCCCGTATTGGACAAGTTCCCGAATGTTGCAACTGAAAACTTAGACAGTTTGGGAAATATCTGGTACATCGAACTATCGCGCGTGATTACAAAATACTCTTCCGGATTAAGAAGGATGCTGTTTCTAACCACTTTACTTTTCGAAGATGAATTAGCCAACTGATAGCCTTTCAGATTAATCTGCTTAGAACTCCTATTGTAAATTTCCACCCATTCCGGCTCGGAAGAGTTT
>JBHEKZ010000291.1:0-10091 GCA_041859025.1 Melioribacteraceae bacterium
ATACAATTCTATTTACGGAAAGATCAGATCATCGTGGCACAAGACAGATAATAATTTCACCCTGGAACTGGAAATCCCAGCTAACACAAGTGCAGATGTTTACTTGCCGGCTTCCGAATTAAATAACATTCGGGAAAGTGGAAAAGCCTTAGCAGAACTAACAGAAATAACCTCAAAGAGAATAAATAATAAAACAATATCTGTAAAAATAGGTTCTGGGAAATATCGTTTCGAAATAAACTGATTATGCGTATATGAGAAGCTTGGCTCAACATAGCCAAGCTTCTCGATATTGGAAACGTTTTCTTAGTGTAACAAAGATTTCGGATCTAAATTCTGGGCTTCTATCTCCTTAAAGTAATTTACCGTTCCTACCTTTAATTCATAAGTTGACTGATCATCACAAACAACAATACTTTTGGGATGAAGTTGAAGCGCACTAACTGTCCACATATGGTTTACACCTTCTTCAACAGCTTTAGCCAAAGCTCTAGCTTTGCTAAGACCGCTAATAATAATCAGAACTTCTTCAGCATCTAAAACAGTTTTCACACCAACTGTCAACGCGGTTTTAGGTACTTGACTGATGTCGTTTTCAAAAAAGCGAGAGTTAGCAATTATTGTATCCATTGTTAAAGATTTTACTCGTGTTAAAGAGCCCAGAGATGATGCTGGTTCATTAAAAGCTATGTGCCCGTCCGGTCCAATTCCTCCAACAAATAATCTGATACCGCCTGCTTTCTTTATCTTACGCTCATACTGTTCACATTCTTTATCAAGATTTTTTGCATTTCCATTTAATATGTTGATATATTTTTGGTCAATGTCGATATGGTTGAAAAAATTTCTAAACATAAAAGAGGTGTAACTTTCCGGGTGATCTTTTGGCAAATTTACATACTCATCCATATTAAAAGTAGTTACATATTTAAACGATACGACTCCCCTCTTATTCAGTTTCACTAACTCTTGATACATGCCAAGCGGTGATGAACCGGTAGGAAGTCCAAGTACAAAACGTTTTTTTGCAGAAGGTTTAAACTCGTTGATCCTTACCGCAACATAATTTGCAGCCCACTTCGAAACCAGCTCGTAACTAGGTTCAATAATAAGTCTCATTCTTCATCCATTTAAGTTATTTGATTTCATTATAAGTCTATACTGATAATTCTTCTACATTAATCCGTTTACTTTGAACCGACTTTAAAATGTTAGCGTTTATTTAATACATCTATTTCGTATTGCTGAATAACTTTTATAAAATCTTCACCTATCGGAACGTTTTGCTTCAAGCAGTAGTAATCATAAACTGAAGCGAATGGCATCGTCTTAAGTAATTCCAAATAAGCTAACCTTTCAAAGTTTTTTCCGTTTTCTTCCAACTGCTTAAGATTAGAGGTTGGTTCAAGCAACGCATATAAAAAAGCCAGTTGTGCTGCTCTTACTCCAATAACATAAGCTCCAACCCGGTTTATACTGCCATCAAAATAATCTAACCCAATATTTACTTTGTTCAAAGCTTTACATCTAATAATTTCTTGAGCGATTAGTTGTATCTCATCATTAAAGATTACAACGTGGTCGCTATCCCAGCGTACGCCACGACTAACATGCAAAAGCAATCCATCAACAAATTGCAGTACTGAAGAAATTTTATCACCAATTTGTTCAGTTGGATGGAAGTGGCCTGTGTCTAGACAAAGAAGTTTGTTGTTTTTTACCGCATAACCCATATAAAATTCGTGAGAACCAACAACCATTGATTCAGAACCAATACCGAATAGTTTGCTTTCAACCGAATCAAGCAAGTATTCTTTTGGATATTTAACCGAGAATATTTCGTCCAAAGATTTTCTAAGAATTTCTCTGTGCGTATTTCTATCAACAGGAATATCTTTAGAGCCATCAGGAATCCAAATATTATTGACAGAAGGTGTTCCCAGCTGCTTTCCCATTTCAGCCGCAATCATTCTTGTCCGTTTAACATGTTCTATCCAAAATTTCCTATGAGTTTCATTCTTACTTGATAGCGTAAATCCATCTTCTGCGTAAGGGTGTGAAAAACAAGTAGGATTAAAGTCCAAGCCAATACCAAGTTTTTTCGCCCAGTCAATCCAACTTTGAAAATGTTTAATATCAATTTTATCTCGATCTACTTTTTCACCTTTAAAGTCGCCATATATTGCATGAAGATTTAATCTTTGATTCCCCGGAAGCAGACTCATCACCTTTTCAATATCATTTCTTAATTGTTCAATAGATTTTGCTTTCCCAGGATAATTGCCGGTTACTTGAATTCCACCCCCTCCAAGTTCAGCATCTGGAGTTTCAAAGCCACCAACATCATCAGCTTGCCAGCAGTGAAGGCTGATTTTTACAAGATTCATATTTTGAATAGCTATATCAGTATCGACACCTAGCTCAGCATATCGTTGTTTTGCCAATTGATAAGCGGTTTCGATTAATTTTGCATCTTTCATCTTAAAACTCCCTTAGATTAAAATTTTATTACAAAGGTTGAGAGAACGAGAACAACCAATCCAAGTACTAAAACGGAAATCGTCTTTTTATCTGCACCTTTCCATTCTTTAAGAATTATTCCCCATACATTGCTGAAGAGAATATTCATCGCCATTAATATGCTCCAGCCAAACGCGGTCATTCCAACAGGCAATTTGCTTTGCCCCATTCCGAAAAAGAAAAACTGAAGATACCAGAGCGTTCCGCCAATTGTGCAAAACAAAATATTATTGATCAAGTATGATGTTTGAATTGAAGTATAATCTTTGAAAGTTTTATTTTTGTAATTGAGATACATACAATAAAAAAAGTTGGTTAAGAATCCGCCAAACATTACAATAATGTAAACCGGATTAGAGACAAACAAAGGGTCGGTTCCATATCCTGCAGCAACTTCTTTAACTTTGTTGCCGGCATCTATTAAGCCGGAAATACCGGTTAGTCATAGGTTAAAACAAGCACTCATTACTCCAGCAAGAACAGCAATCAGCAATCCTTTCTTCAGCGCAAATTCCTTGACAGCATTTTTACGATCTTCAACCGACATGTTTTGAGAACGCAGCGCTCCGGCATAACCAACTATTGAAATACCAACAATGCAAACACTGACTCCAATCAGAATCATAATTCCTTCACGAGTATTGAAAATATTTCCTCCTTCGATAATTGGAGCGGCAAGTGTACCGAAAGCGGCGCAAAAGCCTAATGCAATTGATTGTCCCATCGCAACTCCCAAGAAACGCATACTTAATCCAAATGTTAATCCACCAATTCCCCACAAAGCACCAAAGAAAATTGCATTTAGTATTGCTGTAGTAGGAGAACTGCTTAATATATTTAGAAGATTTGGTACAGTGAAGTATGCAAAAACCCATGGTGCTACTATCCAAGAAAATATACCTTGAACTATCCAATAAGATTCCCATGACCAGTTTTTAACTTTTTTAATCGGCACATAAAAACTTGCAGCGCACGCACTGCCAATTGCCATTAAGATAAGGCTTTGTAACGAACTCATAGAATTTGTTCCTTAAACTTTAGAATGCTCTGATAAGTTTTTTCGTTTTGCTGAAAATAATTAGTGTTGATCGGCAGATATTTTTTTGTATCAAACGATTGGGATACTATGTTGCGCCAATTAGAAAGAGTTTTAACGGCTCCTGAAGCGATTGCTACAACTCCAATATTACCAATAACCGTCCCCTCAGTAGGTCCAGCTATAACAGATCGTCCAATAGCATCAGCAGTTAACTGCATAAGTAATTCATTTTGAATTCCGCCTCCTACTGCATGCAGTATTTCAATTTTTTGTCCGGTTACTTCTTCTAATTGCTTTAATGTAACTTTATAGCTGTAAGCCAAACTTTCTAGAATTACACGTGTAATAAAGCCAGCATTTTCTTTGTAATGTTGACCTGTTTCTTTGAGATATTCTAAAACTTTATTCGGCATTTCCCCTGCTTTCAAAAATCTAGAATCATTCAAATCAACCCAGGCATTAACATTATTTTCTTCTCGTGCTAAATCGGCAAGTTGCCGATATGTTAACTCCTTTTCTTGTTCAGACCAAAATCTTTTACATTCTTGTATAGGCCACAAACCAATTATGTTTTTAAGAAAGCGAGTTGTCTGCTCGACTCCTCCTTCGTTAGTAAAATTATACCGCATCGCATCTTGTGTTAGTATAGGTTTATTTGTTTCTACGCCCATTAACGACCATGTCCCCGAACTTAAGAAAGCCCAGTTATTTCCTTTGGCGGGGACCGACACAACAGCAGATGCTGTATCGTGACAAGCGCTAGCATAGACTGGAATATTCAGATCAAGACCAAGTTTTAAGGCAATTGATTCCAGCAACGGACCTAAATAAGTACCGGGCTCAACTACCTCCGGAAATATATTTGCTGGTATGTCGAATGAAGATAAAAGACCCCAGTGCCAGTCTCTAGTTATAGGATCAATCAAACTGGTAGTAGATGCAATAGTGTATTCTGCTTTTCTTTTACCTGTTAGCAAGAAATTCAATAAGTCGGGCATTAGCAGCATTTTGTCGGCATATTTCAACAAGTTGAGCTTAGTCTTCTTTTCTGCCAATAGCTGAAACAACGTGTTGAATTGTGCAAATTGAATCCCGGTATGCTTGTATAGTTCTTCTTGCGGAACAATATTAAATGCTTCTTCCATAATCGAATCAGTTCGGTCATCTCTATAATGATAAGGATAACCAAGTAATCTCTCATCGGTATCTATAAGCGCGTAATCAACTCCCCACGTGTCAATTCCAATACCATCATACTTGGGGCCGAATTCAATTTTCGCCTTTCGTAATCCCTCTATTAATTCCTGATATATTGCGAGAACATCCCAGTGAAATCCATTTTGGTATCTGATATTATGAGTAGTAAATCTATGAACTTCATGGAGGACAACATTTTCTTCATTTAGCAATGCAACTACACATCGTCCGCTTTCAGCTCCAAGATCAAAACCAATAAACTTCTTTTCTGCTATCATCAAAACACTCACTAAAAATTATTGCAGCAGTTTTTTCACTATTTATTCTTTAATTGAATTAGAATCCTTTCCGAAACTTGTTTTACGATGTCCTCAACCAGTTCGTGTTGAATTACATTCAGGTCGTCTTCATTTCTTGTTTTTTTGATTACTAGCGGAGTTGAATCGCATAGTGTAATTTTCCCGCTTAAATTAAACTTTTCTCTCAAAGTCATTAATCGATCACGTTCGTATTCAGAAAGAACATTCATATTACCCAACTGAATAGCTTTCCATACAATGCTTGCAGTATGTTCAAGAGTTTCCATTTTGTGATAAGCATTAAGCAAATCGCTTCCAAATGTTAATGCGCCATGGTTCTCCAAGAGTATTGCATCTGAATTGCTGATAAATGGTTTTATCCTATCCGGGATTTCCATAGTTGATGGCAGACCATATGGAGCAATTGGCACCGCCCCAATTATGATAATAGCTTCCGATAAAACGCATTTGTTCAAGGGAATTCCGGCTACTGCAAAGCTGGTAGCGTAAGGTGGATGGGCATGCACAACCGAATTAACATCCGGGCGAGCTTTGTAAACTTCAAGATGCATCTTAACCTCACTAGATGGACGATAGCTTTCATTACCAGAGATAACATTTCCGTTTTTATCGCATTTGATAATCATATCTTCATTCATAAATCCCTTACTAACACCCGTTGGCGTTGTAAGTAATTCATCATCATTAAGTTTAACCGTTATGTTTCCATCATTGGAAGCGACATATCCTCTGTTCCAGATTCTTTTGCCAATCTCGACTATTTGTTTTTTTATTTCTTGTTCTGTGTACATAACGCCTCCACCACACTTTCAAATACAAATATTTATTAATTGTCTCTACATTACTACTAAAAATAAATGATTAAACAAGGACTATCTTGTACTCCAGTTAAGATTTTGTGTCTATAGGTTTTAATTAGCCATAATATTCTTCTGATTGAGAAAAGTTTGAGTCTAATTCACTAGGCGGTTAACTTCATATAGTTTAACTGGTCCAAGTAAACCGGAGTCAACAATATTCCAGCCGGAAGCGTCAAACTTCTTGTAGTTAATATTCACAAAATTTATATCATAGAATTTTTTCCAATTAATTCCGCTTAGGTCTAAGTCCCTAATTCTGTTAGCAGCTTGATTTGTTACCTCAATCTCCAATACATTGGCTACATCCGGTTGTAGGTTTTCGATAGGTATCTTAAATGGAAAACTCCAAATTGTACCAACTTCTTGATTGTTTAGCTTTACGCGAGCACTTTCAGACACCTTACCAAGGTCTAGTATCCAAGTTTTGATTTCCGGGTTAGGATTAGCAAATTTTATTTTGTACCTAGCCGTTCCAAAAAATCGCGTACACTCTATGTCACTAAAGTTTGTCCAAGAAGTAAGGTGGTCAATCATCTGAGTTTTTGGAATTACAGGGCCTCCCTCAATAAACTCAACTTGCCATTGTCCTTTAAGTTCATAACCAATATCTGATCGTTTAGAATAATCCCAATTATTAACTAGTGAATGGGTTTTCATTGTTTTCAATATTAACGAAGTACCGGATTCTATTTGCAAATAAACTCTTAGTCTTCCATCACGATTAATATTAGTTTTAGCCAAGCCCGATTTACCGCTCAAAGGATCAATAATTACAGCAAACTTTTCTGTAGCAGAAAGTTTTAGCCAACCCTCTACAGCAGACTGATTTTGATTCACAATGAAGTATGATTTACCATTCTCATTTTGTCTTCTTATAAAGCCAATTTTATTCAACGCCAAATCATCTTCTCTAATAAGCGAAGGGTGTTTTGCGAAAGATTCGAAATCTTCAACTGAAATTTTATTTTTTACATCATTTTTTATTTTTTTCTTCAATTTCTCGAAGACTTCTCTATTTTCCTTATAGTTATTATAACCAGGAACATCCTCAGGCAATTCATCAATGAAATAAACACTAACTCCTCGCTTAGCTAAATGATAAAGCTTCTCAAGAGTTTCTTTTGGCATAAATCTAACTGAAGGAACAACAACTGCTTTGTAACTATTGCGGCCGGAAATTATCTCAAGATTATTGGGAGTCAACTTTTCAATTTGCTTATCAGAGATATAGTCAAAACTAAAACCTTGATTTGTAAGTTTAGCAGCAAGATCATAAAGACTTGTGTTGTAAAACCATTTTTCTGGATTGTGCATCTGCAGAAAAACTAATCCTTCCTCCGTCGTATTCCACAAATCCCAGATTGGAAAATAAACCAATAAGTCATTATCCGGCTTACCTTCTTGCAATACAGATTGACACCGCGCGATGTAATTATTTAAAGCTGGTAAATTGCGCCAGAGAGAATTTGTTTTGCCAAAATTTGTTGCAGCATAAAACTGCCAACCGGGCCACACTTCAGTTTTTGGTGTGTAAGGAATTCCATGAAAAAAGATATGATTGATGCCGGAAATAAACAGCTGATCTACTTCTGTCTTTACCAGCGCAAGTGATTCTCTGAAATGTTCGGTTAACCATGTCCCGGTTTCTGACGAGATAAGATTTTTGCCTGTGGCATGAGCTGCTGAAGAAGCAAACTTCATTATCAATGGATCAACAAATTCTTTACGAGAAAATGTGGAGTCAACAATTTGTCCGGCAATCTTAGTACGAGGTGTTCCGAAAACCTCTATCTCCGGAATGCTGGCTGCTGCATATACATCAAGCCAATTGGCCGGAGAACCATGGGCTTGATTTCGGAATTGACTGCCATGGTTCAAAGACCAATTAGTAGCAGATTTAATAAACTCTTCGTGTAGTTCCGCGATTGTATTTCTGTAATCGCACCTAATTCTTGCAACAATGTTCGTGTCACCATAGCCAAGAAATTTTGGGAACTCATCCAATAAATCGTAACCTCTTCTTTTTTTGAATTCGGTTAATAGGTCACTAGTCCAATCTGCGCCGTAATACTCATAAGAATCATGATAAAAAGAACGAACCGTCCTTCCAGTGAAATCTTTAAATGCAATTTCAAAATACTTTAGATAATCTTTAAGTGCATTTGAAGAAAAAGGGTCAAGTACATCTCCTTTTCCACCGGGAGAAGCGCGCTTAACTTGCTGAATTTGTGACTCCCTAAAAAGCACTACTACCTTACAATCTTCATCTGGCGCAACCCATCTTAAAATATTTTGATCGTTGATGTACTTAACTAGATTAGTTCTTATGTTTTTATAGTAAGCATTAACTTCTATTAGTTCAATTTTAGATTTATCTTTCTCAATCTTTTCCAGTAGTTGATTTATGTCAACTTCAACTTTGGTATTCTTCTTAAAAGCGAGAACCGTATCGATTAATTTTGAGGAGGAATTTTTCGGAGAAACTTGTGGACCGCCAAAAGGCCAGCCGGTGCCTAAAGTCATATCCAAACCTAATCCTAGTCTATTACACTCTTGCGATGTAAAGCCAAGCATGCTCATCCATTTTGGAGAAAGGAAATCAATAAATTTTTCTTCGTAACCCTTTACACCATAGATCGGGATAATATGAACACCGCCTATTCCGGCTTTTCGAAATTCTTCCAAGTTGAATTTTATATTAGCGGAATCGACTGCATTACCCAACCACCACCAGTAAGTCCATGGCTTCTCCTCTTTATTAAAGCTTAGAGTGTTTTGAGCAATTAGATTAGCTTGTAACAAAAAAAGACTGATTAGTAAAAGGCAACTAACTTTATAAATGCACTTCATAAGAATTACTAATTTTTGTTTCTAATTAATTGGCACAAGTTTCGAGAAAATAATTTCTACCGGCCCTAGTAACCCGGAAATTCTTAACGGATAATCTTTTGTAAATTTTTCGACATTTGTTCTAGTGTACTGTTTTTCTTTTGGCAAAAACTGATCACCGATTATTCTATTAGGCCATAGATTAGTTACTTTTACTATAAGACGATTTTTCCCAACACGTGCATAATCTGTAATATCAAGGATGAATGGGGATATCCAGCTTATAGCAATTGGTTTGTCATTTATTAAAACCTCAGCTAACTCTTCTACATTGCCCAAATCAATGTAAACTCTTCCTTCTTTTAGTTGATCAGTCGACAAAGCGAATTCATTTACATACTCGGCCGTACCTGAGAAATATTTTATCCCATCATTCTCGGATTCAGTCCATGAGATTAACTTTTCGAAAGTAATTTTTGGCGGCGCACCCCAACCTGATGGAAAATGTACTTCCCAAGGTGAATTAATTGTAATTTTTTTAGCCATCGAATTAACTTTCAGTTGGCTTTTCTTTCCATTCGAGTTTACTAGTTCAAATTCACCCGGTTGAAAAACTTCCGCAAAAATTTTACTTCTTAGCTTGTTCAGTTTAATTAAAGGTAATGAGTTTGGTGACATTTCCGTAATTGGAAATAAAGAGTGCCCGTTAAACTTAAGATTGGAAATGTGTGAATTATCTTTCCCTTTTCTAAACACAACAAAGCGGGAACCTTCCGGTTCTAATTGTAACGATACAGTGGTAATTCCATTTTCCTCACAATAAAGTGAAGTTTCTTCGATTTGACCTGTTATTGGATCCCAGATTTCCGGAATTCTTCCGCTAACTCTAAATTTGCAATCGACCCATTCGTAGCGGTCTGGTAGTGTTGCTATGTATCTATACTTTGTATCATAAATACCTTTCCTAGCTAGCTTGTTTACGACATAATAAATATCTGTATTTTCATCTTTTCTATGTATATAATCTAATTGTGAACTGTCTTGACTGCTTACAAAATCAAAATCGGGTTGGACTTTGTTTTCAGAAAGAATTTCTTTTAAAGGTTTCCCCCAAAATACTCTCCCTTTCCCATAAACATTTTCAGTGATGGTTTTACCATCACATTTTCCCCAAAGCATATCGGCAATTCGTTTAACTTCTAAATCGGAAGCCGGATAGTTCTCCAAACCGGTTGCCTTAGTTGGTTTTTGTCCAACTACTATCGCTCCGCCTTTTACAAGCTTCTCAATTTTCTTCAATACCTCTAAGGTAATAGCATCGCGGTC
>JBHEKZ010000530.1:0-11196 GCA_041859025.1 Melioribacteraceae bacterium
TATTTACATTTGATATAAAAGATACCGACGTAAAAGGAATTCTAGAGTTAAACAATGATTTAGCGCTTTCGTTAGTCGATAAATTACTTGGCGGAAACGGGATGGGTTCAAAACAAAATAAAGTAATTACTCCAATTGAGCAAAAAGTGTTACGAGTTGTTGTTGAGCGTATTATGCAGGACTTAAAAAAAGGCTGGCAGACGATAGACAGCATGGATTTCGTTATTGAACGTTTTGAACCAGATATTGACTTTGCTCAGATTACATCTCAAAGTGAATCTGTGCTTTTAATTTCTTTTGAAATTCTAATCGGCGAACAATCCTTTTTAATGAACATCTGTTTTGCAACCTTTGCTTTCGATAACATTCTCGCAAGATTATCTTCGCAGAAACTTTCATCTATCCGCGCTATTAAACATTTTGGTCAAACTGCACGCGATGTAGTTTCTCATCATTTATCAAGAACAGCTTTACCAATAAAAGTAGAACTCGGTACTTCAAAGCTTTCTGTCCGGGAATTGCTGGACATGCAGAATGGAGACATCATCCGCTTGGACACAAAAATAAGCGACGATCAAAAAGTTAGAACTGGAAATCAAATTTTGTTTTTAGGACGTGTTGGAGTTTCGAACAACAAAAAAGCAATTAAAGTAACTAAGAAATTATTAGAAGAACATAAATCCTTTTGAGGTTTTAAGATGGAAAACAATGATTTAAATGAAATGAATGACAATGAATTAAATCAGAAAGCCGTTAGTGCAATGGCGCAGTTCGAAGAGTTTGACGATTCAACTCAAACCGGCGGCGTGTACAACGATAAACTTCATTTCCTCAAAGATCTTCCAATGAATATTTACATAGAGCTTGGAAGAACGCAAATGCAGATTAAAGACATCTTAGAACTTGAGCGCGGATATGTTATAGAGCTGGATAAGCTTGCAAGCGAGCCGGTAGATGTATTTGTAAACAATAAGAAAATTGCCGAGGGCGAAGTTGTTGTTATAGACAAACATTTTGGAATAAGAATTACAAATCTTGTAGATCCGGCAAATAGAGTAAAGGATATTTTATAATGTCATTTTTTGATATCGTCAAATCAATAATTCCACTGTTAGCCGTACTCGGTATGTTATACGGCGTACTTCTCTTGGTGAGAAAATATTCATTCTCCATGTCCGGCAAAAAAATTAAAAACCTTCATATAGATGTAGTTCACAACCAGCTTATCCTACCAAAAAAATATTTATCACTAGTTAGAATTAAAGATAAGCTTCTTGTATTGGGAATTAGCGAGAATAATATTTCTGTGCTTAAAGAATTTGATTATGCTGAGTTTTCAAATGGAGCCGAAGGCGATTCAGAATCAAAGGGAAACTTTGTAGAAATACTGAAACAGAATTTGGGCATGAAATGATTAAGAAATTTTTAGCCATAGTACTATTGTTGTTACTAGTGCTAACTGTTCAAACTCAGGCACAGCAAGCACAGCAGACGATCCCCTTTCCTAAAATTAATTTAGATGTAGGCACAGCAAAAGACGGCGGCGATGTTCCCGTAACTCTCCAGATTCTATTGATGATGACCGTACTTTCGTTAGCTCCATCAATTGTTATAATGACTACATCATATTTAAGAATAATCATTGTATTCCATTTTTTGAAGAGCGCCCTGGGAACGCAGCAAATGCCGCCGTCTCAGCTCCTGGCTGGAGTGGCGCTCTTCGTTACATTTTTTATTATGGCTCCAACATGGAACAAGGTAAATGACGAAGCACTCAAGCCTCTAATGGATAATAAACTAACAACCAGCCAGGCTTACGATAAGGGCATTGAACCGATTCGTCAGTTTATGTTTAAAAATGTTCGCGAAGAAGATTTAGAGCTGTTTATTAGTTTATCCCAACAAGCAAGGCCTGCAACAAGAAATGATGTTGCTACTTATATTTTGATACCCGCGTTCGTATTAAGCGAAATGCGCGCTGGTTTTATTATGGGTTTTTTCCTTTTTATCCCGTTCATTATGGTTGATATGATAATCTCCAGTATTCTAATGTCGATGGGTATGATGATGATGCCTCCAATGATGATTTCTCTTCCATTTAAAATACTACTGTTCATTCTGGTAGATGGCTGGAACTTGATTGTATCTTCTCTTGTAAGGAGTTTTCACTGATGACCGAAGAAATTATTATAGAAGTTCTAAAAGATGTTTTCTTAACAACATTTATTATACTACTCCCCATACTTGGTGTTTCTCTTATTGTGGGCGTGTTCATTTCAATTTTTCAAGCAGCTACCTCCATTCAAGAAATGACTCTGACTTTTGTCCCCAAACTGGTTGCTACTGTTGCAGTAATTATATTCTTACTGCCGTGGATTATTGACAAAATGGTTACAATAACAGTACGCATGTTTACAATGTTTCAGAGTGTATTGTAATGAAAGAAATTCTAATTGGGGATTTTATAATTGTTCTTCTCATGTTCTTGCGGATTCTTTCCATGATGATTGCCGCACCGGTTCTCGGCCATACTTCGATACCAACTGTAGCGAGAATATTTATTGCATTCGTTGTTGCTTATATGACCTTCTTAACTATTGATCAAAGCAAAATTGCTATTGATATTAATCTCGTTTCAATATTTATGGATGCGATTAAAGAGATCTTAACCGGTACAATAATCGGCACTGTTCTAAACTTCATTTTCTATGGAATCTCTTATGCCGGCCATATGATAGGCTTTGATATGGGTTTATCAATGTCGGAAGTTTTGGATCCAACACAAGGATTAAGCAATAACGTTGTTGGCGAAGTAATATTTTACGGGGCCATGATGGTTTTTTTAGTTATTAACGGGCATCATTATCTAATAGGCGCAACAGTCGCCTCATTCAAAATTGTTCCTGTAGCTAAGTATGTAATAACGGAACCATTCATAGACTTAATAATTAAATACTCGTTTGCTGTATTTACAATTGCAATGAAGATAGCTGCTCCAATAGTTGTTTCATTCTTACTAATACATATAGCAGAAGGAATTATAGCTAGAGTAATCCCGCAGATACAGATAATGTATGTAACGCAGCCGTTAAAAATTGGATTAGGATTTGTTTTCTTGTCGGTCCTCGTTCCTCTTTATATATATGTAATTAAAGGATTATTAAGCGGGTACGAAAACCAGCTTACACAAATGTTAAATGCGATGAGTGCTTAGTATGGCCGATGACGGAACCGATAAAACCGAAGAACCGACCTCGAAGAAGCTGAGCGATGCCAGAGACGAAGGTCGGGTTGCCAAAAGTATGGAAATTAACTCCTTAGCGGTTTTTGCTTCCGGGTTAATTATGCTTTTCATAACTAAAAATTCACTCGGCGAGAAATTTTCCGAGTTTACAATCGATCTGTTCTCATCGTTAGATACGCTCGATTTAAGCAAAACAATGCTGCAAACATATTTTATTAAGTGGACATTGTTTTTCTTTTCTATGACTGCCCCGGTAATTCTTGTAATAATGGTTGTTTCTCTTATTAGCAACATTGCGCAAGTCGGCTTCAAATTTTCCAGCAAGGTATTTATGCCTAAGCTTAGCCGTTTCAATGTATTTGCTAATGTAAAGAATATGTTGTTTTCATCCCGTTCGTTAGTCGAAGTTCTCAAATCTGTTATGAAGCTGGTAATTATAGCCGTATTCACTTACTCTATTTTATCTAAACTTGTCGAGGACTCTTTTCAACTTGCCGATCTGTCTGTTGAAGACACTGTTGCGTTTATGGTTGATGCTTCTTTTTCTCTTATTTGGAAGATAGCGTTGTTCTACGCACTTATTGCGGGAGCTGATTTTGTTTTCCAGCGTATGAAGTTTAAAAAAGAAATGATGATGACTAAGCAAGAAGTTAAAGATGAGCACAAACAAGCAGATGGCGATCCGGAAATTAAGCAGAGAATACGTAAGCAGATGTTTAAAATGGCATTTAAGCGAATGATGAAAGATGTACCAAGTGCCGATGTTGTTATTACAAATCCTACTCACTTTGCAGTTGCAGTTAAGTACGAGATGAGCAAAGATGGCGCGCCAAAAGTAGTTGCAAAAGGAATGGACGAATTAGCTCAGAAAATCAAAAAAATTGCGACAGAGAATAATGTCCCTTTACATGAAGACGTACAACTTGCACGCGCGTTATACAAAAGCTGTGAAATTGGAGATGAAATTCCGGCTAAACTATTTAAAGCTGTCGCTCAAATTTTGGCCTACATTTATCAAATGAAAAATCTTAAGAAAAGAAGAAGTATTGTATAGTAATGAATAGCATTGGAAAAAATAGTGATGTAATTCTAGCCTTTGGTTTAATACTAATGTTGGGATTAATGCTTATCCCGCTTCCGGCTGGAATTTTAGATTTCTTGCTTGCGCTTAATATTACGCTTTCTGTTTTGGTTATGATTGTTTCTCTTTACATCACGTCGCCATTAGATATTTCGATTTTCCCGGGATTGCTACTTGTGCTAACACTGTTTCGTCTTGGATTAAACATAAGCTCAACACGTTTAATTTTGATTGAAGGTTATGCCGGAAAGGTAATTGAATCATTCGGTACTTTCGTAGTTGGTGGAAATTATGTGGTAGGGTTCATCGTATTTATAATATTAGTCGTTATTCAGTTTATCGTTATCGTAAAAGGTTCTGGAAGAATTTCTGAAGTAGCCGCACGTTTTACATTAGATGCTATGCCCGGTAAACAGATGGCTATAGATGCCGACCTAAACACAGGCTTAATTACAGAGGCTGATGCTAGAAAGAGAAGGGAAGTAATTTCCCGCGAAGCTGAATTCTATGGTGCTATGGACGGAGCCAGCAAGTTTGTCAAAGGAGATGCAGTTGCCGGTTTAATTATTGCTGGTGTAAATATTGTCGGCGGATTTATCATAGGTGTAGCCCAAAGGGGAATGAGTTTTGTCGATGCTATTCAGAGTTATACAATATTAACAATTGGTGATGGTCTTGTTTCTCAGATTCCGGCATTAATTATTTCCACAGCTGCCGGTTTAGTTGTAACAAGAAGTGCAAGCGGAAGTTCGCTGGATTTTCAAATGAAAACACAATTGTTTTCAAATCCACGTGTACTTGGAACAGCTTCCGGCGCTTCGTTTATGTTTGCTTTAATTCCCGGTATGCCAACAATTCCATTTATTTTCTTAAGCATTGTTATGGGAACGGTTTCTTACATTACCAAGAAAAATAGATTAAATACACCGCTGGTAGTTGAATCGGCCGAAACATCATCGCCGGAACCTATTACTGAAGAAAAAGTAGAACAGTATTTGCAAGTTGATCCTATCGAAGTAGAAATTGGATACGGATTAATCAGTTTGGTAGATGAAAAACAAGGAGGAAATCTTTTCCAAAAAATTTCTTCAACAAGAAAACTTATTGCATTGGATTTTGGAGTGCTGATACCGCCGGTTCGTGTTCGGGATAATCTCCAACTTTCACCAAATGAATACATTATTAAAATAAAGGGCAATGTTGTTTCAAGTTTCGAAGTTTATCCGGATAGAATGCTGGCAATGAATCCCGGAACATCCAGTGAAACAATAAATGGATTGCCCACTACCGATCCAGCTTTTGGTCTACCTAGCCTATGGATTTCAACGGCTGAAAAAGAAAAAGCGGATATGTCGGGGTATACTGTTGTTGATTGCATTTCTGTAATAACAACTCATTTGCAAGAAGTCTTGAAGAGAAATTTTGAAAAAATCTTAACCCGTCAGGATGTAAAACAACTGCTTGAGAATATAAAGAAAGAATATCCGGCTGTAGTTGAAGAAATAAATCCGGATGTGCTAAACCTTGGAACAATACAAAAAATTCTTCAAAACCTTCTTAAAGAAAATATTCCGATAAAGGATTTTGTTCAGATTCTGGAAGCGCTAATCGACTACTCAAAAACAACAAAGAATGTTGATGTTCTTACCGAGTATGTACGGCATACAATTGGCGAGACAATCGCAAATATCTATAGAGATCATAATGGTATTATTCATGCTGTTGCTTTAAGTGAAACGCTTGAAAGCGCAATTACAAAATCATTACAAGCGCAAAAAGATAATATTGTTACACTTGGTTTACCTCCGGCAATACTACGTGAATTGAATACTCAACTTAAAGCTGCGTCGGAAAAATTCAATTCTATGGGTTATCCTTCAATATTAATTACATCTGCAACGATCCGTCCATATTTTTATAGATTAATAAACAGTAGTTTCCCGGAATGGTCGATTCTTTCATATTCGGAGCTTCCGGCTAATGTAGAACTTGAGTTTATTGGAAAGATTGAGGTTTCTAATGCAAATTAAAAAGTATGTAGCTGCATCTCTTAAAGAAGCAACACAGCAAATGAAACATGAATTAGGTGGAGAAGCATTAATTCTCGGTACCCGGGTAATTGAAAATGATAAACGTTACGGCATGAAAAAGATGTACGAAATTACAGCCGGTATTGATCAGCCTGTTCCAGCTAAACCATCGCGAGTATCAAGAGAAGAATTTGATAGTATAGATAGTTTTCAAGCGGAGCTTGAAAAATTAACAAGAAAGATTAACCCCAGAAGTGAGACTAAAGCTGCAGCTGATGAGAGAAAAGCTAAAGCTGAAAAAACAGCTCCGAGCAGGCAATTTGAAAAGGAAATTGAAGAAATTGCAGATGCACTTGAGCAGCGCGAGGTATCTAAAACGATTATAAAATCGATTACAAAACACTTAAGAGAATCTGCTAGTTTTATAGAGGATCCAAATCTGGATAACTATTTGCTTTCTACTTTAGCTTCAATGATTCCAACGACTACTTTTAAAGTAAACAAAAATAAAACTTCGAAAATTGCACTTGTTGGACCAACCGGCGTTGGCAAAACAACTTGCATCGCAAAGCTGGCGGTTATATCTAAAATTATTCACAAATTGAAAGTTGGACTAATTTCAATTGATACTTACCGACTTGGCGCCATAGATCAGTTAAGAATATTTTCCGAGATAAGCGATATTGAAATGGCAGTTGCTTACGAAGCTGAAGAAATTCCTAAGTTGGTGAAAAAGTTTAAGGGGAAAGATTTGATATTTATTGATACGGTTGGCAGAAGTCAGAAAGCAAAAGAGAACCTGGAAGAAATAAGAAAGTATCTGGATGCAGCTCAAGTAGATGAAACAATTCTTGTGGCAAATTCAACAAGTTCCACACGTACATTGAATGATGTGGCGGAGAAGTTCAAACCGTTAAAGTATACTTCAGTAATTTTTTCTAAAATTGATGAAGCGGTTGCTTACGGAAACATTATGAATTTGGCGGTAACTCACAATACGCCGGTAATGTTTTTAACAAACGGACAGGTAATTCCGGACGATATTCTTTCTGTAAATCCGGCATTCCTTGCTAATTTGATTTACAGCGGCAAACTTTACAAATGAATGGACAGGCATCACGGCTTATACAGCTTAGGGAGCTTGAAGAAAAAGGTAAACAGTTTTCGGCTTCTAAGATAGTTTCTATCTGTTCCGGAAAAGGTGGAACGGGCAAAACATTCTTTGCCGCAAACTTTGCTTTCACACTTTCCCGCTTAGGCAAAAAGGTTTTGCTTGTAGATCTTGATCTGAACTTTTCCAATCTCAACATTCTACTTAACCATACAACTAAGAATGTAATTTCGGAATTCTTCGAGCAGAAAAAATCTTTGGAGGAAATAGTTTCCGGATACAATACGAATCTTGATCTTGTTTATGGCGATTCCGGCAGGCAAGATTACCCGCGTGTAAGTAAAGAGGTGTTAGATTACTTATTCATTTCACTAAACAGAATTTCAGATGATTACGATTTTATAATTCTAGATTCATCTGCGGGCGCGGTAGATTTAACTCTTTATCAGTTAGTTCGTTCTAACTATACAATAATTGTAACTTCACCGAAACCAACTGCTGTTATGGATGCATATGTAATTGTAAAGCTGTTAAACTCGGAGAACTATTCGGGCGAAAAACTTGTAGTTGTTAATAAGTGTGTTGATGAAGATGACGCTCAAACCGCATATGCAAATCTGGCCGTAGCATCTAAACATTTTCTAGGCGAAGAAACAAATCTCATTGGTTCTATCAGTTTTGATTCTGCAGTTCACAGTTCAATTGTTCACCAAGAATTACTCAGCGAAATAAATCCGGGAAGCCATCCTTCAATAGAAATCAATTCTATCGCCAAGAAATTCCTTACTATCGCTCAAGTGGCTAATAATAACCATACCCAACAGATTATCTAAGCTCAAAACCTCCAAAATCAGCGTTTTTCAACAGTTTTTGCAATAATTAGCCCAATATGCCAATGGTATACGGTTTGCAATTCCAACAGAAAAAAGCAAAGGAAGCGATGAACAAGATAGTACTACAGTTTGGACTTTTGATTTTCTTCTTCTCGATTATCTTCTTCACTCAACGTGGGCTGGCAATAGAAAAAGTATTGTTGAATTCCTTCGCCATTTTCATCCTAGTAACAACAATGTTGAGTTTAATTGTTATTGGACTGATTAAAGCAATCAATAACAACTCTCTCAGCAAGTTAGGAGACATATCAGATAATTTAGCAGGAAATAAAGATCATGAGTAATTCAATACTTTGGGCCTCGTATAAAGAGAAACCTTCTCCTGAATTGAAGAAACAAATCGTGTTAACTTATGTGAATTTAGTTCACTATGTTATACACAGAACCAATTTGATCCAGAGCGCATTGCTGGATCGACGCGATTATTTCCAATTTGGAATTGAGGGGCTGAGCGAAGCGATTGATAGATTTGACCCGGACTACGGCACAAAGTTCGAGACATACGCTATACAGCGCATCCGCGGAAAAATTTATGACGAGCTGAGAAAGTACAGTGATAAATTTGAGCCGGTATTAGAGCCCGATGCTACCACAATGTTTCCTACATCTACTTTATCTGTTAATCAATCTGTTGGTGAAGACGATGGAATGCAGTTATATGAAATGCTTCCCAGCGATGCCGAAAAGCCAGATTTTATTTTAGAGAAAAAAGATTTAAAACAAAGATTGCTTGATATGATTAAAGAATTAAATGAACGCGAAAGAACAATCCTTAGCTTGTATTACTACGAAGACCTTAACTATAAAGAAATTGCCCAAGTTTTAAGCATCACCGTTTCCAGAGTTTCGCAGATTCATTCTAGAATTCTTAATTCCTTAAAACTAAGATTGGCTGAATATAATGCTTGATATTAAGAACACAGAAGCAAAAGAGAGAATTAAAAAGCATCTCTCAAATATTGGAACATTGCCGTCGGTTCCTCAAATCATAACAGAAGTATCGATATTGTTAGATAGTGACAGAACAAGCGCCGCCGATCTTTGTAAAGTTATTTCGAGAGATCAGGCTATTGTTACAAAAATTCTTGCTGTAGCTAATTCTCCTCTGTATGGTTTGCCAAGAAGAGTTTCAACAATCGAGTTTGCGGTTGTAATTATAGGTTTCGAACACATGAGAAATATTCTTGTGGCACTCTCCCTGGTTGAAGCATTTAAGAGTAGAAGCACTTCCAGCTGGGATCATCACGCTTACTGGATGCATTCTTTGTTAACAGCTACAGCTGCAAAAAGAATTGCAGACGATTTGCGCTATCCTAAATCCGGCGAAGTTTTTACTGCCGGATTACTGCATGATTTGGGCTTGGTTGTTTTGCAGCGTTACATGCCAAAAGAATTTACAAAAGTGATTGAATTGGTTGAAGGACAGCAGATTAGTCACTTTGCTGCGGAATTAGAAGTTCTTGGCTTTACACATCAAGATATTGCGGAATTCCTTTTAGAAAAATGGAATTTCCCTCCTTATATAATTGAATCAGTACTGTTTCATCATCAACCATCGTTAGCAGAAAACGGAAAAGTGCTTGCATCTTTAATCCATTTAGCTGATTACATGACTCAGCAGATGAATGTTGGCGCATTTAATTGGGATGACAATTATGTTTTTGATGAAAACGTTATAGACATACTTGGTTTTGGTAATAAAGAATATTTAGAAACATTCATGCAAACATACGAACCGTTATTTAAGAGTCACTTAGAATCATTAACAGAAAACAATAAAATAATGTGAGAAATTATGGGAACAGTATTAACAGATTTGAATCAGAGGCGGGAAAGAACAGAATTAATATTGAAGAAGGTGAACACACTTGCACCGCTTCCAAAAATCTTGCAAGAAGTTCTTCAATTATTAAATGATTTTAATACCAGCCCTCACACACTGGCTAAAGCAATTTCTAAAGATCAGAGTGTAGTCTTAAAGATTTTAACGATTGCAAACTCACCTTTTTATGGTTTGACAAAACGTGTCTCTTCGATAGAGTTCGCGATTATGATACTTGGCTATGATGAAATAAGAAATATAGTTTCTGCGCTATCGTTAATGGAATCGATGAAGAACAAGAGCGATCAATATTTAGATCAGAAAGTTTTCTGGATGCATTCTTACTTAACTGCAACCATCGCAAAAAAACTGGCTATGGATTTGGGTCTTGAAAAACATGGGGAAGCTTTCATTGCAGGATTACTACACGATCTGGGTATTTCCGTAGTTCATAGATTTATGCATTCCGATTTTGTTTCTATACATGATCAACTTGCTCAAGGTGTTCCTTACAACGATGCAGAGATGCAAGTTCTCGGTTTAACTCATGGAGAAATTGGCGAATCACTTCTTAAGTACTGGAACATCCCGGAACTGATCACGGATATCGTAAAATTCCATCACCAGCCTTACTTGGCACAGCAAGCGCCAACTCTTGCATCTGTTGTTCATCTTGCTGATTACATGACACAAATGCTGAAGATGGGCGAATTGAGAATGGATACAAGTTTAGAATTAGATCATCATGTATTCTCAACTCTTCATGTGAAAGATTTAACAGAACTAGCTCATTTTATAGAAGGCTATAGAGAGCCATTACAAGCACAAGTTGAATCACTAAAGTATTTGATATGAGATTAATTAAAGAAAGAACCGAACGGTACGAATCTTTTCACAAGTCGCTTCAGTATTTCACAAAAAATTCTGAAGCGAAAGGTGATTTAAAATTGCTCAGCTTTGAGGGGCATAAGAATAATTTGAATCAGATGGAGAAATATTCATTCTTCGTTCAAAG
>JBHEKZ010000011.1:0-5487 GCA_041859025.1 Melioribacteraceae bacterium
ATTGGAGGAATCTGTAATTGTTCACCAAGAAAATGTTTGCTAGCGCTTAAAATCATTTCTTCGGTAATTCCGTCGAAACCTTTTTCCGAATCATAGAATGTTTCCATATCGTAAGAAGGAGTTGTTCTGCCGAGAGAAATAATTCCGGTATAAGTTTTCTCAACTGTTAACAGTTGAGTAATCTCTTTGGTTTTTCTTCCTGTGCAGACTATTACAAGTCCGGTTGCCATAGGATCCAAAGTTCCGGCGTGTCCAACCTTTTTTACTCCGGTAGCCTTTCTTACTTTGTACACAATATCAAAGGACGATTTTTTTAACTGTTTATCGATCAATACAACTTCGCCGCTTTCAAACTGCGGCTCGTAATCACTCGTCGTTTTTCTTGTTATCATTTTCGTGAATCTTCTTAAACAAATCTTCCATCTTTTCAACATAGTCCAGAGTATCATCAATGAAAAACACAAGGTCAGGAACAAAACGCAGAGTCATTTTATGAGCAAGCTCGCTGCGGATTATTCCCTTCATTTCAGTAACGATTTCCAGAACTTCATCGCGTAATTCTTTTTCGTAAACAGAGAGATATATTTTGGCTTGCTTCAAGTCCGGGCTGACTTTTACGTTTGTTACCGTAATAAGTCTAAACCTATGGTCTTGTAATTTATGAAGCAAGATCAAACTTATTTCATCTTTTATCTGATTCGATACTTTTTGTAATCTAAACGATGGCATTAGTCTAGTTTCTTCTTTGTCTCAATAAGTTTATATGTTTCAATTATGTCGCCAACTTTTATGTCATTGAAATTGTTGATACCGACACCACATTCAAATCCGCGTTCAACTTCTTTCACGTCATCCTTGAAGCGCTTAAGTGAAGAGAAATCGCCTTCGTAAATGGCAATTCCATCTCTAAACAAACGGAGTTTATGTTTACGGTCAACTTTACCTTCAGTAACATAACAGCCTGCAATTGTACCAACTTTAGGAACTTTGAAAATATCGCGTACTTCAATTGTTGCAACGTTTTCTTCGCTAACAACCGGCGAAAGCATTCCTTCGAGCGCAGATTTAACTTCAGCAATCGCATCGTAGATAATATTGTACAGACGAATATCTACTTTTTCTGTTTCAGCAAGTTTACGTGCGTTAACGTTAGGACGCACATGGAAACCGATAATGATTGCTTTAGATGCTGCAGCAAGCAATACGTCGCCCTCGCTAATTGCACCAACACCTTTATGTATTACATTAACAGAAACTTCCGCGTTTGTAAGCTTCATCAAAGAATCAGAAAGAGCTTCAATAGAACCATCCACGTCGCCTTTAACGATGATTGGTAATTCTTTAAATCCGCCTTGTGAAATTTGGCTTGCAATTTCATCAAGAGTGATATGATGAACTTGGCGGTGATCTTGTTCGCGTTTAAGCTGCATGCGTTTGATACTGGTTTCGCGAGCTTCACGTTCAGATTCCACAATAGCAAACACATCACCAGCTTGAGGAGCGGCTTCAAATCCTAATACAAGAACCGGTGTTGATGGACCGGCTTCGAAAACTTTCTTGCCGCGTTCATCAAACATAGCGCGTACACGTCCATGAGTAATACCCGCAATAAACGGATCGCCGATTTTTAGTGTTCCTTTTTGAACAAGAACAGTAGCAGTTACGCCTCTGCCTTTATCAAGCTGTGATTCTATGATCGTTCCTCTTGCAAAACGATCCGGATTTGCTTTCAGATCCAGAAGTTCCGCTTCGAGAATAATTTTTTCCAAAAGAACATCAATATTTTTCCCAAGTTTAGCAGATACTTCAACGCATTGATATTTTCCGCCCCACTCTTCGATTAAGATATTTCTTTCGGCTAACTGCTGTTTGATTCTTTCGATATTAGAGTTTGGCTTATCAACTTTATTGATTGCTACAATGATTGGAACATTTGCAGCTTGTGCGTGATTAATAGCTTCTACAGTTTGAGGCATCACAGCATCATCTGCAGCAACAATTAGAACAACAATGTCTGTTACTTTAGCACCGCGAGCACGCATAGCCGTAAAAGCTTCGTGACCCGGCGTATCTAAGAATGCAATTTCTTTTCCATCATCCAATGCAACTTTGTATGCACCAATGTGCTGTGTAATTCCGCCAGCTTCACCGGCTACAACGTTAGCTCTTCTTATAAAATCCAGTAAAGATGTCTTACCATGATCAACGTGTCCCATGATAGTAACAACCGGAGGACGGAATTTTAATGTTTCTACAGCATCCGGCACATCGGCATCAATTTCGGTTTGATATTCTTCTTGCAATTCAATTTCAAAGCCAAAATCATCGGCAATAAGTGTAATTGTTTCAACATCCAATCTTTGGTTGATAGAAACCATCAAACCAAGCGAGATACATTTGGAGATGACATCACTCACAGGCACTTTCATCAAGTTAGCAAGTTCGTTAACAGCAATAAACTCAGTTACTTTAATAGTTTTCTGTTCGAGAATTCTTTCTTCCTGAATTCTTTCTTGCTCTTCAGCTTTCTCTTTACGTTTTCTTTTTCTAGCTAATGCACGTTCACCTAAAGCAGAATCATCCATGCTAAGCATTGTTTTACGAATTGCCGCTTCAACTTCTTGTTTATCAACTTCAAAACGTTTTAGTTTTTTCTTTTTCTTAGCCGGAACAACTTCTTCTTTACCTTCTTCACCAGGTTTTCCGGTTTTCTTTTTGGCCTTTAGAACTTTCTTCTTTTTCTTGTCAGCTTCAGATTCGACTGCGGCTGGAGTTGTTGTCGCTGGTTGTCCTGGTTTAGGCTGAGCGTTAGAAGGTCTGGCAGGCTGAGATTCTCTTGGTTTGTCTTCTGGTTTTGGCTTTCTCTTGTGAAGTTCCATCTTACCCACAATAGTCAAACCTTTTTTCTGAGTTTCAAGACGTTTTTCAGTTTCTGTTTTGTAAATCTTTGGTACCTGATTCTCTGAAATAGGTTCTTCTGTTACTATCGGTTCCGGTTCTTCAGAAACTTCCTCTTGTACTTCAGCTACTTCTTCAACAACAGGACTTTCTACTAAGACTTCCTCTTCCTTCAACTCAATTACTTCTTCAACCGGAGGCTGCTCAACTTTTTCAACCACTGGCTCTGGCTCATGTGCAACAACCACTACCGGTTCCGGTTTTACTTCAACTTTTGGTTCCGGTTCAGGCTCTACATGGTCGCCACGTTTTTTCTGAAACTCTTCTATTTTCTTATAATGCTTTTCAGCCTTTTCAATGTCCTTCTTAAAAAACATTTTGATGTCATTCATCATTTCATCGGTTATAAGAGTCATATGATTCTTGACTTCATAACCTTTCTTCTGTAAGAATTCCATCAAGCTTTCTGTTGAAAGATTGAATTCTGAAGCAAGTTTGTAAAGCCTAATTTTTGGTGCTTTTGGTTCGGACATTAGAAAATCCCAAGTTTAAATTTTTGTTAGTCTTCTTCTTCTTCGAACTGATTTTCAAGAATCTCAATAATCTCTTTAGCTTTGGCTTCGTCAATTCCTTCAATCTCTTTCAATTTATCAAGACCGGCTTTCAATACTTCAACCGCGGTTTCAAAATTGTTTTCGATCAACAAGTCGACAATTTCGCTGCCAAGTTCTTCACGAAGTTCCGGCAACTCAACATCTTCATCATATTCATCAAGCGGTTTCTCAAGACGGATAACTTCAATGTCATATCCGGTCAGTTTCATAGCCAGGCGGATGTTAACGCCGTTTCTTCCTACAATCAAAGAAACTTGATCGCTATCCGCAGTAACTGTGCATTTCTTTTCATCTTCATCAATATCGATTTGTTTAAGCTTAGCCGGCGCCAAACATCTTTGAATAAATACAACCGGGTCTTCCGAATAACTGATAACATCAATATTTTCATTGTTTAATTCGCGTACGATTGCATGGATACGAACTCCTTTCATACCAACGCAAGCTCCAACACCATCTATTCTTGCGTCGTTGGATTCAACTGCAACTTTCGCTCTCTCACCGGGTTCGCGCGCAATTCCTTTTATCTCAATAACACCATCGTAAATTTCCGGGATTTCAATTTCGAATAATCTGCGCAAGAATAAATTGTCTGCGCGGGAAATTATAATAAGCGGACCGTTCTGAGTTTTCTTAACATCTTTAATTACCGCACGAACAGTATCTCCCTTGCGGTATTTTTCGCGCGGAATTTGTTCAATGCGCGGCAAGAGTAATTCGTTTTTATTATGGTTTACAAGAACATCATTGCGGCGTACTTGGTAAATATCACCGACAACTATTTCACCTATCATCTCGCCATATTCACCATAGATAAGATCTTTTTCAATCTCTCTAATTTTTTGATTCAAACTCTGGCGTGCTAAGTTAATCAACCTTCTGCCAAAGTCCTTAAGCTGAAGTTTTTCAACGTAATCTTCGCCGACTTCAAGCCCATCATCATTTCCTTTTTCTTCAACTTCCTCTATGCTGATTTGTGTTGCCGGATCGACAACCTCGTCAACAATAGAACGTTCCAGAAATATTTCAATATCGCCTTTGTCCATGTTAACAACCACGTCGTACTTTGCTTCAAGGCCATATTTCTTTTTAACCATTAATCCGAATATCTCTTCGATAATTCCCGCGAGAACGTCTTTATCAAGACTCTTCTCACGAACCATCTGCGAAAAGGATTCAACTATCTCGGTGTTCATTTATTCTCCTATCAGAAACTAATTAAAACTTTTGCTTGGATAATATTCTTAAACTCAATTTTATTTTCTCCACCTTTTTCGGCAAAGAAAAGGTTTTCACCTTCAATACGAAGAAGCTTAGAAGTAAGTTTTTTTTCTTCTACAGCATCTTTGTAAATAATTTCAAATTTTCTGTTCACATGTTTAGGATACTGAGCTAGAAATTTCAGCGCCCTTTCTGCACCCGGAGATGAAACATCCAGACGGAAGTTCTCTTCAAGTAACTTTTCAGCTTCAATTGCTTCATTAACAGCCCGGCTAACTGTTACACAATCTTCGGGAGTAATTCCCTTCTCATTATCAATATAAAGTTCCAGTACTTTGAGATGGTGATCTCCACGGATGTTAAGTTCGATTAGAAGATAACCGAGGGAAGAAACAATTTCTTCGAATTTTTGCGATAAATGCATCTTTTCCATAGTCTATAAATAAAAATCGCCCTCTACGGGGCGAAATTGGATGCGTAAAAGTAGGAAGAAAAGCCGGAATAAGCAAACGAAAGCTATTTTGGATTTGGGAATTACGATTTGGGATTTAAGATTTACACTACCCTACTATTTTGTTTTGAAGTTTTCCCAATTTGTGTGAAAATTGCAGTAAGCTCATTTGCCTCTTTAGTCAACTCTGAAATTCTTTGCAATTCATTAAGTCCTTGAATCAATTCTAACCAATACATACACTCATCAGCTTCTTCCTCAACAACTTTTATCTTGTAGATAAAATCTGCTTTTGACTTAGCT
>JBHEKZ010000129.1:0-3091 GCA_041859025.1 Melioribacteraceae bacterium
AACTTATGTTCCCGATGGAGCGGCAATTACAGATAAAGGTCCCGATGCAAACAGTTACAACTGCGGCGTTAGTGTTAATCTATTCTTCGGAAGAATCGACTTGGCTTATGAGTTGAGAATATTAAAATATTATGACTCGTACTTCAGTAATACAAATTATGCATTTGAAAAAAGCTCGAACATTATGATCGGCTATACATATACATTCTAAGTAAAGAATTCACATAAGGAAAAATAAAATGAAATTAGAAAATAAAGTTGCACTTGTTACCGGAGGCGCCAGAGATATTGGAAGAGCAGTCTCGCTTAGCTTAGCTAAAGAAGGCGCTTCTGTAGTTATTAATTACTATGACAATGAAGATCAGGCAAAAGAAACCTTGCAGATGATAAATGACCTAGGCGGCAAAGCAATAATTGTTCAAGGCGATATGACTAAGTGGGAATCGGTACAAAACTTATCCGCTGAAGCAGTTAAAGCGTTCGGTAAGGTTGATATTCTTGTAAATGTTGCCGGCGGTTTAATGGGAAGACATTTGATTACAGAAATGAAAGAAGAATTCTGGGATCTGGTAATGAATGTGAATTTGAAAAGTGTTTATTATGTCTGCAAAGCAGTTATTCCAAATATGAATGAAGGTGGTGCGATTGTAAATTTTACATCACAAGCGGCAAGAGATGGGGGCGGATTTGGTGCTATTGCATACGCTACTGCTAAAGGAGGTGTCTTAACTTTTACACGCGGATTAGCTAAAGAACTTGGTCCTAAAAGAATTAGAGTTAACGCAGTTTCGCCGGGAATGATCAACACAACATTTCACGATCAGTTTACGAAGCCGGAGATAAGAGAAAAAGTTGCTGCTTCAACTCCGCTTGGACGGGAAGGCAAAGCGCAAGAAGTAGCAGATTTGGTTTTATTCCTTGCATCCGATTCATCTTCATTTATAAATGGTGAATCGGTAGAAATTAACGGTGGAATTTTCTTTTCATAAAAATTAGAGAACTATGAAGAAGTTAATCTTATTATTTCTTATTGCTGCAATTTCATTTGCACAAAGCAATCATCCGAATTTAATTCTTACAAAAAAAGATGTTCAAGTGCTAAGGGAAAACTGGGAAAAATATCCGCTGATTAAAAAATCATTTGAAGCCGCAAAAGAAAAGGTTGATAACGCACTCGCTTCTCCAATAGATGTTCCACTTCCCAAAGATGCAGCAGCGTATACTCATGAAAAGCACAAACAGAATTACAATGAGATGCAGCTTGCCGGAATTGTATATCAAGTAACGCAGGAAAAAAAATATGCTGAGTTTATTAGACAAATGCTGCTTAAATATGCCGAGCTTTATCCAACTTTAGGCAAGCATCCAGCAGCAGCATCAAACTCTCCCGGAAGATTGTTCTGGCAGTCGCTTAACGAAACAGTTTGGCTTCTTAATACTACTCAAGCATACGATTGTATATATGATTATCTGACGGCTGCGGAACGAAAGAAAATTGAAGAAAACGTATTTCGTAAGATGGTGGATTTTCTGCTGATTGAAAGAGTTCACGAATTTGATCTTCTTCATAATCACGGAACATGGATGGTTGCTGCAGTTGGTATGGCCGGCTATGTTATGGGTGATATGGATTTAGTTGAGAAATCTTTATACGGCTCGAAGAAGGATAAAAAATACGGCTTCTTAAAACAGATCGAAACTTTGTTTTCGCCTGACGGTTATTACACGGAAGGCGCATATTATGTTCGATATGCCCTGGCGCCTTTTTTCTTGTTCGCCGAAGCAATCAATAACAATCAACCGGAATTAAAAATTTATCAGTTCCGCGATCAGCTTTTGAAGAAAGGTTTTTACGGAGCGATGGAACTCACTTATACTAACGGCGCTTTCATTCCAATTAACGATGCTATAAAAGAAAAAAATTATCTATCGCCGGAACTAATTACCTCTCTCAATCTTACTTACAAGCAATACGGTAAAGATGAAACCATTTTAGGTATTGCGAAGAAACAAGATGGCGTTATGCTTAATGAAGCTGGTGTAATGGTTGCCGAAGCCATTTCTAAAACTGAAAAGTTTGAGAACTACAATTACAAAAGTGTGGAATTCACAGACGGCGCCAATGGTGATGAAGGAGGAATAGCGTTAATACGCAACGGCTCAAATAAAGATCAATCATTGCTTGCAATGAAATACACAGCACACGGTTTATCTCACGGACATTACGATAAGCTTTCTTTCAGCTTTTATGATAACGGAAACGAGATAATCCAAGATTACGGCTCTGCAAGATTTGTAAATGTTGAGCAGAAATGGGGCGGAAGGTATTTGCCGGAAAACAAATCATGGGCAATGCAGAGTATAGCGCACAATACAATTTCTGTTGATGAAAAATGTCAGTTCGAAGGTAAAATTGAAATTTCGGAACAGTACCATTCCGACCGTCACTTCTTCGAGCTCTCGAAGAATGTCCAGATCGTAAGTGCGAAAGATGAACACGCATTCCCGGGTGTAATAATGCAGCGCACCATGGCGGTAATAAAAGATAAATTACTGCCCAAGCCAGTCATAATTGATGTTTTTAAAGTAGATTCGGAAAAAGAGCACCAATATGATCTGCCGTTTTACTACATGGGGCAATTGATCGGAACAAACATTAACTACACTAATTATGAGAAGGAACTTAAACCGCTGGGAACTGCCAACGGCTATCAACATTTGTGGAAACAAGCCGAGGGAAGCGGTAGCGGTGTATTCCAATTTACCTGGCTCAGGGGTGATCGCTTTTATACAATAACGAGCAGCGCTGATTCATCTACCAAAATATTATTTACCAGAATTGGAGCCAGCGACCCAAAATTTAATTTACGCAACGATGCCGGAATTATGCTCAGAAAAAAAACTGCGTCAAATGTCTTTGCTTCAGTTATAGAATCACATGGAATGTATGACGGAGTGCGTGAGTTTACAGCCGGTTCATTCGGGCAAATTGAAAGTGTAACAGTATTGGCATCAACCAATGAAGCAAGCGCAATACGCATCCTGGGCAAAAACGGAATTGACTGGACGCTTTTAATAAATAATGGTAAAG
>JBHEKZ010000190.1:0-17990 GCA_041859025.1 Melioribacteraceae bacterium
GTGGCTCCAGGGCAATACGCAACTTTTGAATTCTGGGCAAAAACCCCCGCTTCACCCGGTACTTACGGTGAAGCATTCAATCTTGTCGCAGATGGATTAGTTTGGATGAGAAATGGTGGAACATATATTAAATTTGAAGCTTTGTAATTATTAAATCGTTAATTTGATACTGGTATATTGGTATTGGTCGGTTATCTATACTGTTCACTTTAAGTGTTATGGGCTTACTCGCATCAATGATCCCAACAATTTTAGATGGAATCGCAACTTCATTGATCACAACTCCGTCTTGAATGATTTGCACTTTACCTGTTAGCGGTAAATTAATTAACGAATCTTCAATATTAAATTCAATTTTAGCATTTCCTGTAACATTATTGCCGTACTGATCAACTGTTTCGATAATTGCTTCTGTTCCATACAACAAGGCAGATTGTTGAAATTTTGCTTGTCGTTCGATATTTGGTGCATCCGCAAACATGCCATATCTTAATTTTGGGAAATAAGTATCAGTAGGTATTTTTTTATCAATTTTATATATACATATCGGACTCTGGTAGGGTATTTTTTCTTTATCCATCCCAGTATTTGAATCTTCAAATATCAAACTTCCCCATGCTACCGTTGAATAGCATTCTTTACCATGGGATATTATTACATCTGCACCTCTATTTATCGCGTATGCGACGGCCTCGGGATCATCAATGTCACCCAATATAGTCCTGGTACCAATAGTGTTATTCAGATGTGAATTAATGATTTTCTTGCCATGGATTATTTGGGCAGTTACAAAATCGTAATTTATATTATGTGGTCGATCTAAAAATGGTAGTTCAGCGACCACCTTGATGTCCGGCTGTTCTTTAAGCCAAAAGTAAGCTTTTGGCATATTATTAAAATCGAACGAAGGTCTCGCCGTGTTTGTAGCATACTCAAAAGATAGTAATATTATTAGAATAATCGCAACTGCCACTCTTAATATACTTTTGCCCTCTATCTTTCTGGATGTTTTAAGAATAATCCAAAGCGTGAAGCTAGAGAAAATAACAAACATCACATGAAGCGGCAAGAAGAATCTTGCCATTACTCTCCAGTATGCAATGTCAAGATAAATCAGAAACCAACTTGGAGTTCTGAGAGTATAGTTAAATAGGTTTGTCTTTGGTGACAGGGTAAATAATATTAATGTAATTACGGTAATTATAAATAATACACTTATCAGTGTATATTTTCTTTTTATACTTTTATTCAATTTGTTTAGCGTGGCACTTTTATTATGAGATATCCCACCATAGAGAACAAATACCATGCCGATAATTGATAGTACAATTAAAACATATCCAATATATAATGTGTTTTCTGATGAATTAGAACGGGAGTCTTTATAATTGTTAAGCACTTTATACTGTTCGGAGTGCATTAAGAGAGGATGATTTGCTGATGGAATTAAATAGTCATAGTATTTTGCTGAATAGTATTGTATTTCAGTAGCAATATTGGCTCTGTTCTTAGATAAGGAACTACTGATATCACTGCTAGAATTTAATTGCACTATGATTATTGGCATAGATAATATGGCTAATACTAACAAAGAAAATATATAATATTTTATTAGCTTTATTATATCTCTAGCGGGTGATCGTTCGATAAATTTATATATCAATGTCCCTGTAGCTAAAACAGCGGCAAAAACCGAAGCAATGAGCAAGTAGTAGCCATCGGTATAATACGCAATCGCAATGGAGAGCGATACTAGAGTAGCCCTCATAATTGTTGGCTTTAGCATAAGGCCCAGTATGGCGGCGAAAATTAATATAAATATATAACTGAATATATATGCTAAATGAGAACTTGACTTTATTAAATGATATGGCATGAAAGTTGCAGCAAAACCAGCAAATATTGCTACACTAATATCACCCGTTAAGCGCTTTATTAGCCAATACATCGTCATCGCACAAGAAAAGAAACCAAAGAATGTTACTATATTTAATGCCCAAATCGGACTGAATAATTTACTAAAAACCCATAATGGAAAAAGTAATGATGACCAACTTATAAAAAGAGGGCTTGATAGCTTCTCACCTACTGGATAGTTCACCATATCGGTATATTGATATAATGGACTATTATCTTTATCTACATAGTTTAACCAAAGAAAGCCAGCTGTACCATCACCGGCACCCTCAATAAATAGCTGGTGTCCGCCAGATAATATCGTAAAGTTAGTAAAGATAGTAATTAAAATAATAAAAAAGAGAGATACCGTTAAGTACTCCAATATTGTACCCCTTAAAAATATTCGTTGTGCTCTAAAGATTTCATTTAATCGAATATGATAATGTAGAATATCAATATTTTTTTTACGCATAGACAAATTACATTATACTATGGATGCGGGCTACGCAGTGGATGCTTAAACAATTTATGCTGAGGATACTTAAACAATGCATTTTGCTCATTCAAACAATTCTAGAATCATATCATTTGTCTTCTATGCTTTATCAATGCTTACTTCATTGATTAATTTTATTTTCTACCCAATATTAACACGGGTTGTAGATCCACACACTTTTGGTGAAGTACAATTCCTGATCACTATTCTTTTTCAGCTTACAATTCTATTTTTAGCATTAAACATCCTAACATCAATATTGGTAGCTAAACATACTACTAACGCCGCCTTAATAACAAAATCATTATCAGGAATTTTTAATTTTAGCACGATTTTTATTACTTTAGTTATTGTTATACTACTTATTTTCAATCAATCATTTTTTAAGTTCGATTCTAATTTATCGTTTATAGCTCTAGTCACTGCAATTCTTACTACTGTGCCCTTTACTGTATCTATAGGTAAACTGCAAGGCACAAGCAAATTCATCGATGCGGGTATATTGTCTCTGTCGGGCGCAATATTGAAAGTCTTTTTATCATTACTGCTCGGATATATTTACGGAACTTCTTGGGCAGTTCTGCTTGGTTACAGCCTTGGTCAAATTATAGCATTAGTTCCATATCTTATTAGACGCGAAGTGCATATTAAAGAAATTATGAATATAGATATAAGATATATTAGATATATTAGTGATTATTACTCACTCGTATTTATAACAGGTGCGAGTATTGTGTTACTAAATTCTATCTCAATAATTGATACAATATATATAAAATCTGCATACAATCCTTTTGATGCCGGATTATATGCAGGTATATCTACGCTTGCCAAAGTTGCGTTATATATAGTGAGTCCAATAATGTGGATGATTATACCGTTATCCATTGATTATAATAAAAATAAATATCTTATAAATCGTATGATTATACTCTCTTGTCTGCTTTGCTTATTACTGGTTACTTTTTACTGGTTTTTTGGAACTATATTTATTAAAACGGCATTAGGATTAGAATATATTAAATATGCTAAATATCTTATCATTGGAACGCTTGCAATGTCCCTTGCAAGCGTGTCGCTTCTATTATCTACAATAATCGCAGCTAATAAAGCGCCTATTGTAATTGTTAGAATGACAATTATGATGTTATTAATTATTATTATCTTCATTGCCGCTTTTGGCTTAAGCATAGAAATAATACTATCATTTATTGCCTTATCTAGTGTGGCGGGTGTTATTTATTATATTTACATCATGAAACCTTTCAAAAAAATACCAAATACGCTTAATCATCAAATAAAAGATTGATTAACTATCTTTGATTTTCTCGAGTCATGTCCGAAGAATATTTATTCTATGAGTAGTCTTTGATAAGTCAATCTTTTGTGAATGAATAAAAATCGCTGCAAACAGATGAAACATCATTAAACAGTATATTAAGCTATTATTGTTGTTTCATTGAAGTGAATTAATCAACTTCTTTGTGGTCATGTTCCAGGTAACGGTCTTGTAAGTCTGCTTAATAACCGCTTCCAGACTCGTCCTATTGCTTTGGTCAAGCATTAACAATACTTGATCCAGTGCTTGTGATGGATTATTTGGTGAGAAATATTTGTTCAGTTTACCGCCTACTTCCGGAATAGAGCTTGTATTAGAACAAAGGCAAACTTTATTGTGGCGTAAAGATTCTGCAACTGGCAATCCCCACCCTTCATAAAACGAAGGAAAAATTGAAAAAATACAATTTTCATACAACCATTCAAGCTGTTCATTAGTAATATGCCCGGGGAATATAAAACTATTTGATACTTGAGGGTCACAGTGTATTGCATGCAAGGTGTCGTTAACCATCCAACCAGTTTTTCCTACAACTACAAGTGGAGGAAGATAGATTTTCCGTTCATTAGCCAACTTGTAGATCTGGTAAAGCAAAAGATGGTTTTTTCTCACTTCTACTGTACCTACCGTCAAAATGAATTTGCCAGGCTTAATGTTTGCTAAATCAGGGTTTATTGGTTTTGCTTCAGTAATTTCGTCACCATGCCTAATGATAACACGCCGGTAATCTTGCTTTAGTAAGTTACCAAATATAATAATAAAATCTTTTTCTGTATTCTTTGAGATTGAAATTAGATTTGAAATTACAGGCGTAACTTGAGAAAAATATTCTTTAAGCGCTTTACCGACGTAATCTGGCGCTAATTGGGGCTGGATTATCGCGGCAATATCATGAACAACATGCGAAACAGCGGCAGGCGTGTGCAGTAAGCTATTAATATATGTCTGGTTGTCCCATAAGCCGTCAAGGACCACTAGTGAGTCTTTATTTGTAGGCATAAATGGTAGCAAGTGTTTTTGAAACACCGTCGCTCTCTTAAACACCTCCTTAGTAGCAGTATTAATTTTCCCCTGTTTGAGACTCTTTTTGATAGAAATGGGCGTAGACAACCATTTAATACATAACTTATCGTCGGCCAAGTTGATAGCGTCATCTTCAACTACTTGAAAACCTTTCGCTTGCATAAAGTAAACCAGCTTCACCTGATCGGGCTTGATTAATAGAGCATGCTTAATGATCTGGAATGCAAATCGCTCCATACCCGTGTAGCCACCGCTCCAATTTACTAGTCTAGTGCAATCTATATATATCATTAAGAAAGTAATTCCTCTACATATTTGTCAACAGTATAATGTTCTAGGAGTATATCGTTTATTTTTTTTGACTTCTTTGCCAATAACGCTTTAGCTTCAGGCACATTAATTGATAACTTTTCAACTAAATTGATAGCAGCATCGTGCGTGTCTACTTTAAAGCAAATGCTTTCTGGTAATTCATCATACCATCCTACTTTTCTGATAATTGGAATCACACCTAGTCGTAGAGCTTCCAAAGTAGCCCGACTTGCCTCGCCCCTATATTCTGGTCGATAATTGAATAATATGTCTTGCTGCGCCAATGTACGCTGAAATTCATAGTCGGTTAGATTTGATAGTACACGCAAATGTGGGTGATTGTTTTGGAGCTGCCTTAACAAACGCTTATCGGCAAAATAATTAAAACCAAATACATCAAAACTAACACTGTTACCGGCAGTCGCCTGCAATAACTTATCAAGAACATCTAAGCCCTTTACTCCCATCAATATTCCTGCGATAGCTATCCGCAAGTCCCCATCTCTATCATGATTACATTTTGCAGTTGCACTTAATGTGTTCATCGGATGGTTAGCCAATATGATAGTACTGTCACCAAAAAGGTCGTAGTTACGAACTATTTTTTTCGCATCTTTTGAATGGACCATTACTTTGTGCTGGGAAGATACCAAGGATGTTATCAATCTAACATCTCTTTTAAGAATGTCTTCTTCAATTAAAGCTTCGTAATCTACTCGCTCAGGGGAAAGTAAGCCATAATTTCTCATTTGCGATATCATACCATTTCCGGCTAAGTTGGTATCGTGCAATACTAATGTGCCCGGTGTAGTATGGGCCAATAAATATGTAAGCATATGATGATCACTATTACCAATATGGTAGATTACTTCACGATAACTATTAGCTTTCTCAATTGTAAGGTCGCAAATCGGAAAAAGCCTATCATAAACCTGAAAAGGACTTCTTCTTACTGATCCATGCACCCTATCACTAGGACCAGAATCGTAGTAGTAGTCAACTACACCTGCTTTTTGAAGAATATGTCCAAATTGTTCTGCGATGAATTTTCCAATTGAGCTAAAACTAGCTGGATGAGGTCCAACGATTGCAATCTTTGAGTGAACCTTTTTAGTTTTATTTTTTTCAATTACTAGCTTACTTATTTCGTCATAAACCCTAGAAGCTACCTTTTTCCAATCATAACGCATCACAATTGATTCGTATACGACTTTCTGTTTACCTTTTTTTTCATTTCTAAGAACAGAAAGCATCTCTTGTACTATTGACCCTGGGTTGTCAGGGTCACAAAGGTATAGCGCTGCGGCATTTGTGTCGAACTCTCTGAATACGGGCAAATTAGAGGTTACAATTGGCTTACCGGCATGTACTGCTTCAATAATTGGCATTCCTAAGCCATCATATTTTGACGGGTACAACAAGAACGCACATTCATCATAAAGCACAGAAAGACTTTCGTCAGATACATGACCCGTAAATACTACATTCTTTAGCTTCTGGCCATATTGATTCTTAATATCATCAGAAAAGTCAGATGGAATAACTAGTTTATATTTATCATCTTTTAGAGTATTAAAATGAGAAAAAGCGCTTAAAGTATTAGAGAGATTCTTATTTATTTCTGGACTCGTCACACAAAGTATAAATTCCCCATAACCCGAAGCTTGGTCATTTACCGAAGTACGAGTTAAACCAGAACCACCATACACTACAGCAACCTTCTTTTCATCAATGAATAAATATTGTAGCAAATCATTTTTGGTAGTTTCTGAATTGGTTAGGATTTGATCGACGAAGTACAGCGAACACATGCGTTTTAAATAGCTTTGAGTGAAGGCTGAATTCGCATCTGCCAGATAGTGATCAGCATACAAGTATGGAATCATATCATGCCATAATACAACGGTCTTTATACTAGTTGATGATGTCGGGAGCACAGTGATGCAAGGTTCTTGGGTAATAGAGGGTGTAAACCATATAACCTTAGCCCTCTTCGCCAACGCATCGGCAAACTGATCAATACTTATTTTATTGTCAATAAATTTTTGGTCTAGGTCATGAGCATCAAAGTTATTAATTTGAAGATCTAGATAATTACACTTAAGTTTTTTTTCTAAGCCAAGTTCCTGAAGCGCAGCAACCATATCAACAAGATTATCTTTCGGTAACTCAGTAGTGCCGATCAATACAATCTCACTGTAATATTTTGAGTATTCTTTTAAAAACGATTGCGTTAAGTTTTTTGCATAAAAACCCATACCACGCTTGTATGCATCGGTTTGCAGGAATTGAAAATCAAAAACAAGAATACTTTTTTTCATGTTACTTAACAACCTTTCTAAAACCTTTTTGAAGTTTGTCGTAAATTGCGGTTTTTCGCTTGCCTCTTTTGGCTAACTTTTGATAATTTTTGCTATCTGAATCTGCAATCGCCTTTATTGCTACATTTGGGTTGAAATTATCGATGTTAAAATTAGATTTTTCATCCAATAATGCTGGTGTCGTGGAGTATTTAGCATCACCATAGCCCCAATATGCATCAGAAAAGCGATGTTTTGTGCTATTATACACGGCTTTGACTAACTTCTTTGTGGCGCCCTTTACGCCGATGGTATCGTGGAACTCAATAATCTGTGAAAGCACCTTTATCCGCTCATTGAGCATCTCATTCTCTTGATTGAGCAAAGATATTGATTCATTCTTTTCTGCAATTCTTTGTAGTTGTATTTCATAAGCATGAAGAGAAGCTTCTAGGTCTTCGGTATAGGCGCGGAACTGGTTATTGCTCATTCTATTTCTAGAAACATCAACCGTAAAATCACTATCACGCTCATCAAAAGAGGCTACAATAAGCCCATCACCACTAAAGGATTCATGAATATCATGATCGGCGATTATATGTCCGCCGTTTTGCTTTATATAGTCAATGCACTTATTGTGTATATTTGGGTCTCGCGATATTAAATAGTGGTGTGTCGAAATAAATACAAAACGCAGTTTACCAGATTTAATCGTCGCCAAAGCCCCGTGCAGCGAATCTAGTTCAGCGCCTTGCACATCCATATGTAGTACTTCTAATTTATCAATGGAAAATTCTTTTACCAGAGAGTCTACGCTACGAATTTCTACATCATAAAATTCGCCTGGTGTTTCCGTTTCAAACTGAATCACCTTTCCATCTGCTGACCCCGCTGCAGAAGGTACAAAATGAACATTGCTAATATTATTTAGCTCAAAATTATCTGATCCTACGCCAATATTGTGCGGATCTGGTTCACAACATATACTAAGCCCGTCTTTTACGACATCCCTAAACCATAACGAATAAAATGCCCAATATGAGCCTAGTTCAATCATCGCCGTTCCTTTATCGAACCTTTTGGAAACTTCATAAAAGACTTTCTCTTCTTGCGGCTCATGGTGACCCTTCAAATCTTTAATAGAATTCGTCACCCAGCTACCATAGTAGCCATCTACCTTCACCTTGAGACCGTTATGCATAACCTGATATGTATTACCATCTTTTGAAGCGATAACCATACCGGCATTTTTAACCTTGGGAATATAATCGGAATCCTTACAAGTTGCCGTTATTTTAATTCTGTCTTCTTTGGTTACTTCTGGTGTTCCGGTATTAAACAGAAAATCAATCAAACTATTCCCATTATTCGATCTTTCTTCCGATGGTTCTATCCTATATTCAATTGCCACTTCGTAATCTCCTCGTCACTGCTTTGGTAAGCATTTTCGTCGAACTCTTAATTCCAGCGTTTTCAAGCTCTTTAATTCTTAAATGAAGTTTATTAATTTCATTTAAAGACTCTTGGTATTGCAAATCTAAATCAACATTAGTAGATACTGTAGGTGAATTGTTTGAGTACCTTTTATACTTTGTGATAATGTTATTATGTCTCATCTTGTCAAAAGAACAAATAAGATTCATATATTTATTAAATACAATGTTTTCGTGCATAAATAATTCTCTGTGCTTATTGATATCTATAGTATGACCATCCCAAAAAGCGTCAATATAGGGAAAGATTTTTGATAGCTGATCTAGAAAACTCGCCATCGGGATATTATGGAGTCCATTCAAGCACCAATGATTAGCCTCCATAATTACTGTAGGCATAAATTCATTTAAAAATTTTTTAGATCCTTTAAGAAACTCCAGTTCATAGCCTTCTATATCAATTTTCACTAATGCACAACTAGTAATACCTATCTTATTAAGATATATGTCATCAAGTTTTCGCACCTCTACCCTTTCCCTCTCGGGATAGTACTCATGCTCAGACTCCGTAATAAAAGCGCTGCCTCTATTAAACTTAGCCCAGGAAGCAGATGTTACCATTGACTTATTAGCAAGGCCATACGAATGGACGATTACATTATTGATCATATTATTGTTAAGATTTTTTCTAAGCAGATTAATATTACTAAGTACCGGCTCATAGCAATGGATTGTTGATTTTGGATACTTCTTAGCCATAAAACAGGCAATGTAACCTATATTTGCACCAACATCGAGTAGGGTACCACTATTTGTCATTGCGGCCTTGAGGGCGGTTAGCAGGTCTCGGTCATATGTATAATCCTTAGCTTCAATTATTGATTGAATATAGTCATCATCATTATAACCGCTTAGATTTAGTTTTATGCCCTCTATATCAATTAAGCCACTTATGATTCTTCTTTTTTTATAGGTACCTGCTTTATTCAATGACATTATTTATATTCCTTAATGTTTACTACTATATTTGGGTTCACAATATAATGCGTTGCCGTACTGCTAATAGTGCTAAAACCAATCGCATCCTCCCACCAATCCAGCACCTCTCCGTCGACTCTTGTCGCCGCAAGCGTAACTTGATATGAACCAGTATTCAATATATTCGGGATCTTCCATTCTATTAATTGTTTTCTGTCTTTTGTAAATAACGGCATCTTACTGTCAATAATACTAGAGTTAGTACCAAACAAGAATGTTCCCTCTGCATTCTTTATCGCTATACCAACAACAATATCATTAATATCAGATCTGGGGTGAATAGCATGCGTAACTGTAAAAATATTATCTTTTTTCTTAACTTGAGGATTATATATAAGCTTGTCGCTACCCCACCTATTTTTATTGTCACCAAGCTTTATATCATCTTCTTTATTAAATAGCTTTGTATATTCTTTTGCAACTTCCCTGGAAGATCCTGAAAAAGCAATCTTTGAATTATTAATTAGTATGGCTCTGTCACAATATTCTTCGACCGCTCGCATGTCATGGCTCACGAACACCACCGTCTTCTTTAGTTTTTTAAGTTGCTTAAAAAAATCAAAACATTTTCGTTGAAAATCAGCGTCACCAACCGCCAACACTTCGTCTATTAGCAAAATATCTGCCTGTGATCTTGTGGCCATTGAAAAAGCCAAACGGACTTGCATGCCAGATGAATAATTCTTTAGTTTTTGGTCGATAAAATCTTCTAATTCAGCAAACTGAACAATGTCATCGTAAATATTATCTATCTCTTTAGTAGAAAAACCAAGCAAAGCCCCGTTCAGATAAATATTTTCTCTCCCTGTCAGTTCTGGGTTAAAACCAACACCTAGCTCTATAAATGGCACCAGCTTACCATTAACTTGCAATTCGCCACTGGTGGGATGGTATATACCTGCAATAATTTTTAGTAGCGTACTTTTACCACTACCATTACGCCCAACAATACCAAAAAACTCACCTTTTTTGATCTCAAAACTAATACCTCTTAGTGCTCGTTGCTTGGTAGATTTACCTGAAGGCTTTAGAATACCCGCAAACATACTTTTTAGGCTACTTTTCTTTTCATGAGGTAATATAAACTGTTTCGACACATTTTTTATACTAATCGCTATTTCATCTGCATTCATCACTAAACCTCCTCTGCAAAATATCTAGATTTGGAACGAAAATAGAAGGCCCCAAAAATAAATATAAACAAGGTTATAGTTAACGGTATTAGGCGTGGAATGGGCAAAGAAATAATATCCTGGATTTGTAACGACTGCGGGGTTACTACATAGTGCCTAAAATCTTGAATTGCCTGTGCGATTGGGTTAAGAATTAGTACCTTTTGAGCAAGTATGGGAATAATCGCAATTGGGTAAAGAATTGGTGTTGCATAAAACATTGCTTGGCTTATTACTTCCCATATATATGCAATGTCTCTGTACTTAACGAAAAGGGCGCTTAGTAAAAAACCTAGTCCCAAGCCGAGCAGCGTAATTTCTAGCAAAACAAAAGGTACGGCAATGAGCGCCCCCCAACTCGGGTTTGCACCAAAGAAAAGCATAAAACCGCAAATTACGATGGTATTAAATCCTAGGTTTATAAGAGCCGATACAGAAGAAGCTAATACAATAACATATTTTGGGAAGTTGATCTTTCGTATTAAATCGCCTTTGCCGACAATTGAGCCAATAGCACCAGAGGTGAGTTCTATGAAATAGTTCCATAGTACAATACCCACCAGTAAATATATTGCAAAATAAGGCACAGCGTCACCGACCCTTAGAAATCTAGCAAAAACAAAATATAGTACCGTGAATAAGGCTAATGGCTTTAATAATGACCAAAAATAGCCCAGTACCGATCCTTGATATCTAAGCTTAAAATCAGCCTTCACCAATTCACTTAGCAATATCAGTGAGTACCGATACCGATTTCGTACCATATCAATTTTATGCTTCATACTATTCTAGTATTATACCCAAGAACAAGAGGTACCGCTAGGTAAAATAGACAGAAAAGCGGTTTGCGAATAAAAAACAAATATATCATACTCCTAATTATGTATTCACAAAAAATCATTGGCTTTGATGCACGACCTATATATAGACCCAGGGACGGCATAGGAACATATACGGAGAAAACGGTTATCGCTGCGGCTAAATTGTTCGCCAACACCCAGTTTATTGGTGTAGCCTTTAAAGGCGATGATAATAATGATCCATTAATTACTAGTTTGCCAAAAAATGTATCAATTATTGTTTTGCCTTTTTCTTGGCGTAAATATCGACTATACGCAGAGTTAGGTCTCTGGCGACCTATAGATTCTTATATTAATACTCACCTTGACGGGTTTATTTACTTTAACTTTGTTGCGCTACC
Source organism: Melioribacteraceae bacterium (assembly GCA_041859025.1). Classification (GTDB taxonomy): domain Bacteria; phylum Bacteroidota; class Ignavibacteria; order Ignavibacteriales; family Melioribacteraceae; genus Stygiobacter. The sequence continues at coordinate 12,214 of JBHEKZ010000190.1, forward strand.
ATTTATTACCAATACTAAAACGAGACGACTTGTTATACATGATGCAACTTTCTTATTGTACCCAAAAACAATGACATCTCGTAATGTACATTACATAAAAAAATATACCAAAAAATCGGCTGAGCAAACAAATACCGAACTATATACTGTATCAAAATATTCAGCAAGAATACTTGAGGAATATATACATAAACCTTTTAAAATAGCAGCCCCTGGCACTAATGATTTAAATATAAAAAAGCTACATGAAGTTAAAGAAACTGGACCAATATTATTTATTGGCACCATAGAGCCAAGAAAGAACTTGTATAATATAGTAAAAGCATTTAATAAACTAGGTGAGTCTTTAAAGATAAAACACCCCTTGATTATCGCCGGTAAAAAGGGGTGGAGATCCAAAAAAATTATTGATTATATTGAGTCAAGTTCTTACATAACATATATAGAGTCGCCAAGTGATATTGAGCTGAACAAACTCTATAGCTCCGCAGCTGGTTTTATACTTGCAAGCACTTATGAGGGTTTTGGCATACCAGCACTTGATGCAACCAGATATGGTCTGCCAGTAATAACATCCGTCTCTAGCCCGATGGCAGAATTCCTAGGCTCAAATGGCGCTATCTATGTGGACCCTCAGAATGTAACTTCGATTAATAATGGGCTGCGGATATTTGCAAGAATGACTACTCATGATAAAAGAAGCATGATACAAGAAGCCACTAGAAGATCGCAGTCATACACATGGGAGTCTACGGCTAAAGCGCTATTCACCGGTTTAGCATCTTAAATTTCGCGGCAAATTGATCGGTATATTATTCAATATACTAACATTTATATCTTAAAATATACCTATTTATAATTACTCGTTAAAGAATTAACCAATGTGCGAAAATTTTGTCAAAACCGTTTGTAATTATCATGCGTTATAATAAGTCATGCCTAAGCAAATTTAACCCAGGTGATTAAATTAATGAAAAAAAATATCAGTATCGTTATACCAATTTTTAACGAAAGTAATAATATAGTATCGACATACGATAGTATTAATAATTCTTTAAAGAAGAATAGTAAATATTCGTACGAAATAATAATGATAAATGATGGAAGTACTGATGAAACCGCTTCTATCGCTAGTGGGTTGAGCTCTAAGACAGTTCACACAAAATACATAGAGTTCTCAAGAAATTTCGGTAAAGAAGCAGCTACGAGCGCAGGTTTGCAATACGCAACCGGTGATGCTGCAATTATGCTTGATGCAGATGGTCAGCACCCTATAGAGATAATAAACAGTTTTATCCAAAAATGGGAAGATGGCTATGATGTAGTAATAGGTATTCGGGAGTCTAATAAAGGCGAAGGGTTTATCAAAAAATATGGGTCAAGGCTATTTTATAAAATCCTTAGCATAATCAGTGACGGCAATACCGTGCCAAACTCAACCGACTTTAGACTTATTGATAGAAAAGTTATTGCAGAATTTAATAAGTTAACCGAACGCGGCAGGATGACTCGCGGGCTGATTGATTGGCTTGGCTTTAAGAGAGCCTATATACTATTCAGTGCGAATGAACGAATAGGGAGCAATGCATCCTATTCAATATCAAAGCTATCTAGGCTAGCACTTCACGCTTTTGTATCGCAATCAACAAAACCATTACAGGCTGTTGGCGTATTGGGAATTGTTGTAACCCTCTCCTCACTAATACTTGGATTATTCTTATTCATAGAGCAATACATGATTGGCGATCCGCTTAATTTGGCCGTGACCGGTACTGCTTATCTAGCAGTTTTCATTAGCGTATTAGTTGGTATTATGCTCGCGTGTCAAGGTCTGTTAGCTTTGTATATCGAAAGCATCCATAATGAAAGCCAAAATAGACCGCTATATGTTGTTGCTAAATCAATAGAGCACTAAAAAATCACTTTAAATAATTGTGCTGCTTGAGCCATTTCACGACTATTTTGCTAGGTGATACCGTATCTCTTAGTACAACTGGTGGGGTATTGTTGTGGGTATTCTGATTTATAAATTCTTCTAGCTTCTCACTACTAAGATAAGAGAGTTCAACATTCAAGCCAAGCCCCTCGCTTCTTTCTGTAGCCAAACGATGTATTAATGTTGGGACACCCAAGAAATAAGCGTCTTCCTGGAGCCCACCACTATCGGTTAGTATATATTTCGCGCCTTTTGCTACTTGGATAAAATCAAAATATGCAAGCTTAGGAATCCTAATTAAGTTTTCATTTTTTAAGTAGTGGTCAAAGTGAAGCACTCGCAGTTTTTCTTTAGTAGTTGAGTGATCAAGAAAAACCATCTTATTCTTGCCGCTTAAATGTTTACTAATTATTCGCAAGAACTCTTCTAGTTCTTTTTTTCTTTCGAGAAGTTCTGTTCTATGAATCGATATTAGTCCATATTTTTTTGGTAGGCACAAGCTTTGCACCAACTCGCTTTTCATAGTACTGGCAATTTCGATAGCATCTTTACAGGTATTGTATTTAGTATTTATGATTTCGCCTTTTGTATTCTCTGCCGTTAAATTAGCGACAGCGTCTTTATTTGGTGCGAAGTGTATTCTTGCAAATCTAGAAACAATTCGCCTATCGATTTCTTCGGGAAACGGATGAAATATGTGCCCACTCCGTAAACCTGCTTCAATATGCGTTACCCTCAACCCTAGGAGTAGCCCAAAATATACGCCAACGACAGTTGTTAGAGTATCTCCATGCACCATAGCAGTTGATATGGTTCCGTGTTTAGCGTCTGAGCTTCGATACGCTTTTCTGATGCTGCGATATTTTCTTATGTAGTTTGCGTGTACTTTTATCATGAATCCGAGCATCTGCAATATATTTAACACATCATGGCCCCGCCAACCTTGAGCTAAATACATATCTGGGAAGATGTTTGATTGCTCATGAAACTGCTCAATTTGCTTGCGTTGTTGAGCAGTACAAACCAATAAGAGTTGATCACGGGGCGAATTATTAATAATACCAAGAAGTTTTATTAACTCTGCACTCGTACCATAAAATATAACAACCATTCATGAAATTATAACAGTAGTTTATGAATTATTGCGATAATGTTATGATTTATTCACATTAATATAAAATTATGTTCATAAAGGTATATTTGAATATTTTCAGGTTTAATAATGAAACCACCGAGTACAACAAAAGATTATATAATTAACAATATACTGCTACTTGTTAGCCAAAATAAGTGGACAGTAGAAGATGTTAACTTACAAAAACCCTGGGGTGCTTACATACGGCTTGCAGATGAAAATGCTGAAGAATTTATTAATACTTACTTTACTGATATTAAAGAGCAATTTAAAATATTCAAAGGACTAAGCCCAAAATATTTAATAGTAGCACCAGGACAGCAATTGAGTTGGCAGTATCACTATAGAAGAGCCGAACATTGGAAAGTTCTACAAGGTGAAGTTGGGGTAAAGCTGTCTGACACAGACGAGCTCCCGGAGGCGAAATCACTACTGCGCGAAGGTGAGTTGGTGCAATTTCCTGCCGAAAAAAGACATAGACTCATAGGCCTAGATGACTGGGGCATAGTTGTAGAAATTTGGGAGCATGTTAGCGACACTCCTTCAGATGAAGCAGACATTGTTAGGGTAGAAGATAACTACGGAAGATAGTTATTTTTTAGATTTTTTATTACCTGCTTAAATACAAAGTCTTGTCTAAATGCAAAGTTATCATTTATGTCGTGTTCTGAAAGCCACAAAAAATCTCTCGCCTCGTTAGTTGCAACAGGCGTCTCTTGCAGCTCTATTAGATAGGTTAAGCCTATTGAATGTTTGGTTGGATCGAAACATTCAAATTTTTTTGGCAAGCTTGCAGTATGTTCATATTGCTGGACTAAAAATGGGCTATCTTCATTATTTAGCTGATTATAGCTAAATTGAGTGCAGCTAAGGTCTTTTTGTATATGTCTTCTTATAGCTTCTGTAATTGATTCGTTTTTTAAAATTCTTCCGCCAATTAATGCTACCTTACCAGACTCACTGCCCGTGGCACGAATTATTGCGCCAAGTTTAACAGTATTATTACTGTAAATTAACGGAATAACATCTATACAAACTATTGGCACAGAATTAGTAACAAGTTCGTATTCTTTACTGCTGAGAAGATTGCTCATAATTGAACGGGCCTGCGTGTAAATCTTCTAAGCTTAGGTTGTGGTATTCTGCTAACGCTCTTCGATATTCGTCTAGAGCAATACCGTAATAGCCCAGAGCCTGTTCCGAAGTAAAATTTCTTCTACTACAAAATTCATTAAAAGATCCAGGTGACTGAGGTTTTTCAGTATTAAAATTATTGCTATCTATAGTTTTCATAAAACAATTATAACCTTATAAGTGAATTATTTATTAAATTAACCTGACTGCTAAGCGACTGGTGAGCAATTACAATTTCCGCCAAACCGCCTACTTGGCCCGTTTCGACAGCCCATTTTGAAAATTCGTCAAAACAAGGAAGTCCCTCTTTAGTTATTCTTATTTCCATTGCAGAAAAATATTAATACAATTTAGTTCATAAAGCAAAATGTGACATAATTAAGATATTATTTATAAGGAATAAAAATGAACAATCAAAAAGGTTTTAGTGCAGTAATAGTACTACTAAGTTTGATTCTGCTGGTTGCAGTTGGCTTTACTGGATATTTCGTTTGGAATACACAAAATAGTAAAAAAGATACTACGGCAGAGGTTGCCCCAGCAACTGCCACAAAGCCAGAAACTAAACAAGAGACTCCTGCCCCAGCAAAAGAAGAACAAAAATATCTAGTTATTAAAGAGTTGAATATAGTTATCCCATTAGAAGACTGGTCTTACGAAGTTAGACAAAGTGAGCTTGGTGAATACTACCCAATTTATAACAATAAGGTTAAGAGCCTTGCGGCTGAACAATGTAAAGATAAATATTCTATTGCTTCAGTCAGTAAGTTGAATGGGACGCCTGGCGAAAACGACTCCAGACCAAATGTAAAAATAGATGGCATCTACTACGCATTAGGCTATACAGTGCCCCTAGGATGCTGGGACGAGAAAATACAAAATAGAATTGGTGGCACAGCATATAACAATGAACTAGCTGCTTCATTAAGCGCACTTCAAGCTGCATGGCCAAAAACAAGTAGGTACAAACAATAAACTTTTTATAAAGTTATTTATAAGTATAAAATATAATAGATGGCAAAAATTGCAATTGATGCAAGAGAAATGAGCACCAGTACGGGCAGATATGTTGAAAGATTAATTTTTTATTTACAAAAAATAGACAAAGCAAACAATTACCTGATATTGCTTAAACCAGAAGATTACACAAATTGGCAGCCTAGCAATGATAATTTTGAAAAAGTACTTTGTTCTGCAAAAGAATTTACTTGGGCAGAACAAACAGACTTAAAAAAACAATTAAAACAACTTAAGCCAGACTTGGTGCACTTTGCCATGGTGCAGCAACCTATTTTTTATAAAGGCAAAGTTGTAACAACTATGCACGATTTAACCACTACTAGGTTTAAAAACCCCACCAAAAATAGCTTTGTTTTTTGGTATAAACAGCAAGTTTACAAATTTGTTAATTGGCGCGTAGCCAGAAAAAGTAAATACATTATTACACCTTCAAATTTTGTAAAGAACGATATTGCTAAGTACGCAGGAATTAAAAAAAGTAAAATATTAGTTACATACGAAGCTGCAGATGAAATTACAGAAGCTATAAAACCAATAAAAGAACTGCAGTCT
>JBHEKZ010000391.1:0-4426 GCA_041859025.1 Melioribacteraceae bacterium
TATAGATGTATGTACCAGTCGTGACCAAATTACCAGCATCATCATCACCTTCCCAACTTACAGAATAATTTCCGGCACTCATTTCTTTCCCGACCAAGGTTTTAACTTCTCTTCCAAGTATATCGAACACTTTCAGAGAAACAAATGAATTTTGAGTTAATGAAAAAGAAATAACCGTGCTCGGATTAAATGGATTTGGATAGTTTTGAGCAAGTTCGAATTGAGTAGGCAGCAATAATTTTTCGCCGCCATCAGTTGCGGATCCGATACTGAACTCGCCGTTGTATGAATAATCCGAAATTAATCCGGAATTGGTTTTCGATCTCACTCTCCAATAATACTTTTGATTAGAAGAGAGGTTTGTTAATCTGAAATTAGGCTGATCTAAATTGCTTATCGAAGTGGCTGAAGTCATATCTTTATTCTTAGATACTTCCAAATCATAAACCAAAGGCAATGAACTTTTTGCCGGTATCATCCAGGAAAGGTTGACATCGTTCGAATTTATTGTTGCACCAACAATTGGATTTACAGGAAGTACAACAACCGGTTCATTCTTCGGTGAAATAGTAAACTGCCCCACGTTTGAATAATTTGAAACAACATTTTTATCGGAAATTAATCTGCTTCTAACTTGCCAATAATAAGTTACACCACGGTAAAGCCCGTTCAGTATATAATTATTTGATGTTAACCAGCCGCTGCTTCCACCCTTAGGTGAAGTTGTATTTATTAATACACCGGAACTTAAAGTAGGATCGGAAGAAAAGATTATCTGGGATTCAAACTGACTTGTATCGTTTATGAACCACTTAACAACAAAACTCTGGTCATCTATAACAGAACCTGACGCTGGAGAATCCAATTTTGGAATTATTGCAATTGAAGAAGAAGGATAGCTTGCAGCACTAGGATGAACTGTAAAAGATTCATAGCCGGTCCACGTTGTAGAGCCGCTCATTCTAACTCTCCACCAATATCTGGAACCAGCCGTTAAAGCGGAAGTTGTGTAGTAATAATTAGGAATACTGGTCAAGTTAATTTCTGGTGATGGAAATGTACTGCTTGTGTTATCTACCTGCAAATCAAACATTACACCAGGAATATATAATCCCAAATACCAGTACAAAGTTGGAGTGAGCGAATAAACATAAGTGTTGTATGCAGGATATATTTTAAAAATAGGTATTGCCGATACGCTCGAATAAAACACTACAAAACTCCCTTCGGAACTTGTAGTGTAAGAAGCAAAATCCGAACTAGAAGAAGCATCAATTACATAGTAATAATTGCTGCCAATTATTAAATCGCTAAGAGTCAAATAATTGGATGTTGTTAATGTTGTTGTATTCGAGTACACACCCGAATTCGTTCCAAATCGAATTCTGTAATAAACTGTACCATTGTACAGATAGTTATTTAAATACCAATAAATAGTTGGCGATGAAGTATAAACAGTTGCCATGTTTATTGGATAAGAAGGTATTGCTGTTGGTGGACCGGAAATAGTGAATCTACCGGCCGAAGAGATACTAACTAAATCTCCTGTTGAATTAAACGCTTTAACCCGCCAATAATATGTACCCGGTGTTAAGATTGACGAATCATATGAAAAACCAAAATAGTTTGATGATGATTGCGCCGTAGGAAAACCGGTAATTTGAGAAGAGAAATTAGCATCATTATCCAACTCAATACTAAACTGAAGTCCAGCAACCGGCAGCGTCCAAACGAAATTAATCAAGTTTCCAATTATCGGAGATGCCTGAGCCGGACTTACAAGGTAAGGAGCCGTTGATTGGATAGTAGTAAATTTACCTTTTGCCGAGCTAACCACAGGTCCAGGTAAAGTTGCAGTAATTTTCCAATAATATACTGTTGAATTACTCAGTGCGTTTATATCCGGCAATTGATATGGTGACGTTACAGTTACAGGACCATAATTTACATTTGTAAATAAAGAATCTCCGGCGATTGTAAGAGTGTAAACCGGTGCGCCGCTACCGGAGCCTGACCATGAAAACAAAGGAGCTATTGATACACCGGTTAAATTATTTGCCGGAGTTATCAAAGTAATAGCAATTGGATTAACAAGTCCACCAATTGCTGTAATTGTTGGACTTGTTCCACTAAGCGTTCCGTCGTTTGCTGTAACAGTAGTTGCTGTTGCACCTACCGTATGTGTTGTAAATGTAACTGTTGCTATTCCTGATGCATTAGTTACACTAGTTGCACTTGAGAAAGAACCATTTGCATCACTCTTAATCCAGTTTACTACAATACCGCTTGTTGTAACCGGATTATTGTTTACGTCTGCGAGTTGTGCTACAATTGTAACCGCACTTCCAGCATTCGGATTGTAACTGCTTGAGGTTACAATATACTTTGTTGCTGTACCCGCAACCGTGGTAATTGCCGAACTTGTTCCCTCCAAAGCTCCATCATTTGCAGTTATTGTTGTTGCTGTCCCGCTCACTATATGTGTTGTAAATGTAACTGCTGCTATTCCAGATGCATTTGTTACACTACTTGAACTTGAGAATGATCCATTTACATCGCTCTTCGTCCAATTTACAGTTATACCGCTTGTAATTACCGGATTATTATTTACATCTGCTAATTGAGCATTTAACGATACCGCAGAACCAGCAGTTGGGTTATAGTTATTTGATGTTACAATATATTTTGTTTCAGCTCCGGCAATTGTTGTAATTGTTGAACTCGTTCCGCTTACTGTTCCATCATTAGCGGTAACAGTTGTTGTAGTTCCAGCTAAAGTATGTGTAGTAAATAATACAGTAGCTATTCCGGATGCATTGGTTAAACTACTTACACTTGAAAAAGAACCATTAGCATTTGACTTACTCCAAGTTATTGTACGCCCAGATTCTGCAACCAGATTATTGGAAGCATCTACAAGTTGTGCGGTAATTGTAACTTCTGAACCAGCAGTAGGATTATAATTGCCTGACGTAACTATGTATTTTATCGCTGTACTTTCTAAGGGAGTTTCCCATAATCCTCTGCCGAATGTTGCTGCTCTTAACCTGTCTTGACCTTGAGTAGCACCATAGTATATTTCCAGCTCAGTTATTACCGTATTTGGCAATCCAGTATTGAACAAAGCCCAATCTTGCCCGGGTATTTTTTCGTAAACTCCAACATCGGTACCAATGAATAAATGAGAGCCTGAATTTCTAACATTTTGGACAACACACATAACCGGCAAATTGGGCAGAGTGCAGGAAATATTTGTCCAAGTAGTTCCTCCGTCAGTCGTCTCAAAAATTTTGTTTCCGGAAACAAAACCACCAAACGTTACCCAAACTGTATTTGGATCATCCGCTTTTACAGCAAGGTAAGTAATGCTTGAAGTTGTTACAGGTAATGTTCCGGTAATTTCAGTCCAAGTGGGCGATCCAGATGTTGCATCAGTAGTTTTCCATAAATGCGTTTTATCTGAAGTGTATAATACATTAATATTGGAAGGAGCAATTGCAATAGCGCGTAACTTATCTGTAGGGCTCAGAATTGACGAAATAGAAGACCATGTTGTTCCTCTATCTGTTGTCTTCCAAATTTGATCGTAACCTGCATATAAAATTTGACTATTCGTTGGATCAATAATGTATGGTGTAACCCAAGCACCATCTGGCTTACCGCCAGGTATGTTAGCCGATATATCTGTGGGAAAAGAAACACCTGAGTTATTGCTTCTTGATATTTGTCCATCAACATAAGTTGCATACATGTATATTGGATTGGTATGATCAATTATACATTCCATACCATCTCCACCCTTTACATCCGTCCAAGTTCCATTAGAATAGAGTTTTGTCCCGTTATCTTGCAAGCCAGTCAAAATCAAACTTGAATTAGTTTTTGATAGTCCAATTCTATAAAGTTGGCTAATAACAAGACCGTTTGACAAATCCGTCCAGGTTGTTCCACCATCAACTGTTTTGTAAATACCTCCATCGTTACCTTCAAAAAGAGTTGAACCATCTTGAAACTCTAGCGCATGTTTATCAGCATGAACAACGGCTATATTTGATTTATTATATGTATTTGATGCTGTCCAATTATTTACTGCTGCCCAGGTAACTCCTCCATCAATAGATTTCCATGTAGTCACACCACCTATGTAAACGATATTTGCATCAGTTGGAGATGCGGCAATACACCAATCGTATGAACCTTGTCCAGAAGAATCTCCAACAGCATCAGTGTAGTATCCTAACATTCCAGGTTGAGATACAGAATTATTATTAACTTTAACAAAACTAGACGCACTATTTGTTGATTTATAGACATCTAAAACACCTCCCTTATCATTCGAAACAAGCAAGTACACAACTGAAGGGTCATTCGGAGTAACAGCAATTTCACATCTCCTTCCTCCAGTAATAGTAACGGCTGTGTTCCA
>JBHEKZ010000065.1:0-16395 GCA_041859025.1 Melioribacteraceae bacterium
GCGATTCTTTAGTTTCTTTTACCTCGTTAAGATCAATCTCGCAGATGAAAATACCTTCTTCCTTTTCTATAGAAAGAATTTCTTTGCCCAAAGGATTATAAACTCCACTGAAGCCGTTATAGGTATGGTCCGGATCAGTGCCGGTACGGTTTACTCCAATCATGAAACATTGATTCTCAATTGCTCTGGCTTTTAGCAAAGTTTTCCAGTGCTCGATTCTAGGTATGGGCCAGTTTGCAATATTGATTAATAAATCTACATTGCTCTTTGCATAAAGTCGGTATAATTCTGGGAAGCGAAGGTCATAACAAATACTTAAGCCAATTCTCTTGTGCCCAATTTCGGTAACAACAAGTTCATTCGATGCTGAGTAATATTTGTTTTCATCAGCTAAACTGAAAGGATGAATTTTGCGGTAGCGGGCTTTAAGAAGTCCATGCTCATCAAAATGTATAAGTGAATTAAAGAATTGCTTTCCATCTTTCTCGATAACGCCGCAGAAGATATTTGTTTTGGTTCGTTCGGCTAATTTCATAAAATAGAGAGTTGAGATTCCGTCGATATCTTCCCCAAATTCTTGTGTGTTCATTGTAAAGCCGGTAAGTGAGAGTTCCGGAAAGATTAACAGTTCCGGCTTCTCTTTTATTTTAGAAATCATCCCTTCCACTTTAATAATATTGTTAGCCGGGTTTTCCCATTCCATTGCGAGTTGCACTAAACCAATCTTCATCTAATTCTCCGTAAACAATTCTTACTTCTAAATTAAATAATTCATGCCTTTTAGTCATAGAATTTTTAATTTGCAGAAACATCATTCAGAAAAAACTATGCTAAATTACATTTGGGTTGGTCTTCTCGCGCTGGGAATTTTTGCAGCTGTCGTTTTGGATATTAACGATTCAGCCACTAACAAATATCAAAACAACAAACCTCTTTCAGTGGTTTTGGAAACCGGAAATTCATCCGATAAAGAAATTTCCGACGCGGTTATAAAAGTTGAAGGGAAAAATTTTTCTTCTTTTTATAAAAGCAATGCCGGTGAATATTCGCAAAGTGCGAAGCTGAGTTACAATAAAGCGGAAGGTTATTATTCTGTTTTTATGGAAGTGGGTTCAACTACTCCCAAGATTTGGAAAGAAATGGCTTCAGCGTCCGGCAAAGAAGAAGATTTGACCGGCAAACTTTGGATCGGAAAGCAGATCGAGCCGGGGAAATATTCAGCTTGGATTGTGTTTGAAACGATTACAATGCTGAATATGAAATCCGTTACTAATGCTGCGATTGATTATGCCGGCAGAGCAGTTAATATTGCAATTGGTCTAGTTGGAATAATGGCTCTTTGGCTTGGAATTATGAAAATTGCTGAACAGGCTGGGTTGATTGCAATAATTGCAAAGTCGGTTAGACCTTTTACAAGATTTTTATTTCCTGATGTCCCTCAAGATCATCCTGCAATTGGCTCTATTGTAATGAATGTTTCTGCTAATATGCTTGGGCTTGGCAACGCTGCAACCCCATTTGGTTTGAAAGCTATGGAAGAATTAGAAAAACTGAACACGAAGAAGGGAACAGCCACAAACGCGATGATAACTTTTCTGGCAATAAATACTGCAGGATTAACATTAATTCCCGCTACGGCAATTGCGGTAAGGGCAGCGATGGGAAGCAGCGATCCAGCAATAATTATTGGTACTTCAATATTTGGAGCTGGTTGTGCAACTATAGCAGCTATAACAGCCACAAAGCTTCTCGAAAAATTTCCAATTAGTCTTTCAGATTTTGTCACACTTATAAAATCTTCGTGGAAGATGTTAACTTCTCTATTCGTTTTTATAATAGCAGTAGTTTTAATGATTGTTAGCGGCGTACTTTCTTTTCTTGGAGATGCTGATACTATTAAAGCAATAATACAAGTAGTATCAGTTGTAGCTATTCCAGCAATCATAATTTCTTTTGTTGCATTTGGCTTTTTCAAAAAAGTTAAAGTATACGAAGTATTTATAGAAGGGGCTAAAGAAGGATTTAACGTTGCTCTCAGAATTATTCCATTCTTAGTTGCTATGCTGGTTGCAATTGGAATATTCCGTGCCGGCGGAGCTATGGATTTCTTGATAATGCTTTTATCGCCAATAACAACATTTATTGGTTTCCCGGCCGAAGCTCTGCCAATGGCGCTAATGCGTCCTTTAAGCGGCAGCGGTGCAATTGGAATTATGACCGAGACAATTTCTGTTCATGGTGCAGATTCATTTCTTGGCATCTTAGTTTCTACTTTAAATGGTAGTTCTGAAACAACATTTTATGTCTTGGCATTGTACTTCGGTTCGGTTGGAATTTCTAAAATGCGTCATGCTGTTGCTGTTGGTTTAATTGCTGATATTGCGGGTGCTTTAGGAGCTCTTTTAATTGTAAAACTTTTATTCGGATAATTATGAAAGTTGTCATTACCAGAAAATTGCCGGGCGAACCGGAAAAATTACTTAAGAAAAATGGCTTTAAGGTTTTTGTTTATCAGAAGGATCAATCGATTCCTCGTAATGAATTTCTAAAGCTGACTAAAGATGCCGATGCGGTTTTATCGTTACTTACTGAGAGAATAGATAAAGAAGCGATAGATAATTTTAGCAAATGTAAAATTGTTGCAAATTGCGCGGTCGGCTATAATAACATAGATGTTCCTTATGCTAAAGAGAAAGATTTAGTTATTACAAACACGCCTTATGTTTTAACTGACGCAACTGCTGATTTAACAGTTGCTCTAATTCTTGCTTGTGCTCGCAGACTACGAGAAGGAGAGCAAATGATGCGTGAGAGTAAGTTTACTGGCTGGAAGCCTGATATGCTGCTGGGTTTTGATCTTAAAGGTAAGACAGTTGGAATAATTGGTGCAGGAAGAATTGGCAGAGCAACCGCAAGAAGATTGAAAGGTTTCGGAGTTAAAATCATTTACTTTGATAGAAAAAAGCGAGACGAGTTTGAAACTGAATTTCTAGCTAAGAAGGTTAGTATTAAGGAGTTAATGAAAAAGTCAGATATTATTTCTGTCCATCTGCCATTGAGTAAAGAAACGCATCATATATTGGATGTAGAAGCTCTCTCTTTTATGAAGAAATCTGCTGTAATTGTGAATACTTCCCGTGGAGAAATTATTGAGGAAAAAGCATTAATAAAATTGTTGAGACAAAATAAAATTTTTGCCGCCGGTTTTGATGTTTATGAAAACGAGCCAAATGTGAATCCTGAACTCAGAACTTTGAAGAACGTATTCCTGCTTCCGCATATAGGAAGTGCGACTTTCGAAACAAGATCGGCTATGGCATTACTAGCCGCCAATAATATTATAAGTGTGCTGAAGGGAAAAGAGCCCATAACACCAGTCTAAATTATTCTTTCATTATTCCTTTGTAAGAAGTAATTGAATTCCGCATATCCAATACCTATTTTGTAGTCCAAAAATAAGAGCAGTAACTATGCGGATTGGAATACTAAAAGAACCACATAACGACGAAAAAAGAGTTTCACTTGTTCCTGCCGGAGTACAAACACTTGTTCAATCTGGTCATACAGTTTTTATTGAATCCGGGGCTGGTGTTGGCAGCCACTTCCTGGATGATGATTATAGAAATATTGGCGGCAATGTAGTTTATACAACTGAAGAAGTGTTTCAAAGAAGCGAATTAGTAGTGCGCATCACACCATTCAACGAACTTGAAGTAGACAATCTCCAAGAGGACCAGATTCTATTTTCTGCTCTTCATTTGGCTGTGGGAAAGAAAAACACAGTTGAAAAACTGATGAAGAAAAAGATTACTGCTATTGCAATTGAGTTGATTGAGAAAGATGATGATCTTCCTATTCAGCAATCAATGAGTGAAATTGCCGGTCAATTAGCTATCCAAGTCGGAGAAAGATATTTAGGTGGAGATCATCCTAAAGGTCGCGGAATTTTGCTTGGTGGTATTCCAGGTGTAGCTCCGGCTGCTGTCGTAATTATTGGTGCCGGAGTTGTAGGATTTAGTGCAGCTTTAACTGCGTACTCACGTGGTGCTCACGTAATTGTATTGGACAAAGATATAAGAAAGCTAAGAAGAATTAGGAACGAGATATCGAAAGATATTCCCACTGTTGCCGCAAACCAATACACTATAGCTCGTGGAGTCAAATTCGCAGACTTGCTAATTGGCGCTGTTCAGGATAAAGCCGGCAAAACGCCTCACGTTATAAAAGAAGAAATGGTTAAAACGATGAAACCGGGATCTGTAATTGTGGATGTTTCGGTTGATCAAGGAGGATGTGTTGAGACTTGCAGGCCAACAACCATCAGTGATCCCGTCTATGAAACCCATGGTGTGATCCACTATTGCGTGCCAAATATGCCTGCTCTTGTTGCAAGAACTGCAAGCTTTGGTCTAACAAATGCTTGCATTGAATATATACACGAAATAGCCGATAATGGAATAGCAAATGCGTTACTCGGTGATTCCGGGTTAGCAAAAGGTGTTTGTACTTATAACGGTTATGTTTCGAATGAAAAAATTGCAGATGCATTCAATCTGGAATTTAGAAGATTACACATCTTCTCAACTAATTGAAGAGACAAGTAATGACTATTGAACAAACTAGGCAAAATAAACCACTTACAGCTTCATGGATAAAGAGATACAACTCACATTTGGTATCCGCAGAGGATGCTGTTAAAGTGATTAAGTCGGGTGATAAGATTGTAGTACAGCCTGGATGCGCAGCTCCTTTTGAATTGATAAATGCGATGGTTGCTAGAAAAGATGAACTTGAGAATATAGAACTTTACCACATACTTATTGTAGGTGATCTCGCGTATACAAAGCCTGAATATGAAAAACATTTTCGCCATAAAGCTTTTTTCATCGGAGCAAACGCACGCTTGGCAGTAAATGAGGGAAGGGCTGATTTCATTCCCATTTTTCTGCACGAAGTTACATTGCTCTTTAAGAGAGGAGTAATTGTCCCGGACGTAGCGCTTATCCATGTTTCACCACCGGATGAACATGGTTTTTGCAGTTATGGAATTGATGTCGGAAACATCAAAACGCCGGCGGAAAAAGCTAAATGTGTTATTGCACAAGTTAATAAGCAGATGCCTAGAGCCTTAGGTAATAGCTTTATTCACGTAAATAAAATTGACTACATAGTTGAAGTTGATGAACCATTGAAAGAACTTCCCCAAATCGATCCGGACGCTACTCCCGATATGTTAGAGATTTATGATAAGATAGGAAGCCATATAGCTGAGTTAATAGAAGATGGTTCAACGTTACAAATGGGTATTGGCGCAATTCCAGATGCAGTTTTGAAATATCTTCACCATAAAAAAGATTTGGGTATTCATACTGAGATGTTTTCTGATGGATTAATCGATTTAATTGAAGAAGGGGTTGTTAACGGTGAAAAGAAAACGCTCCATCCCGGAAAGCTGATAGCCGGATTCGTACTTGGTACTAAACGTGCCTTTGATTTTATAGATAATAACCCGATTTTCGAATTTCACCCGCAAGAATATGTTAATGATCCTTTTATAGTTTCTAAGAATGATAAGATGGTTGCCATCAATTCAGCAATTGAGGTTGACCTTACAGGGCAAGTTTGCTCGGATTCTATTGGAACAAGATTTTTTAGTGGAATAGGAGGGCAAGTGGATTTTGTCCGTGGAGCAGCACATTCTGAGGGAGGCAAACCAATAATTGCACTGCCGGCTGCTACCAAAGATTTTAAGATTAGCAAAATTGTTCCAACTCTCAAGCCTGGTGCTGGTGTTGTAACTTCTAGAGGTGATGTTCATTATGTTGTTACGGAATACGGAGTTGCAAATCTTTACGGCAAAACAATTCAGGAGAGAGTAAAGGCGCTAATTAATATTGCACATCCAAACTTTAAAGACGAACTAACTAATTACGCTAAAAAAACTTTTAATATCTAAAAATTTATGGTAGCTATAATAGGGGACATTCACGGCTGCTTCAACACTTTAGTTGAGCTATATACTAAGATAATAACTCGGTATCCCGGAATTCCGGTTTATACTGTAGGAGATATGGTTGACAGAGGCAACCATAGTCGCGAGGTTGTTAATTTTATTCTGGCAAACAATATCCAGCTTGCTCCAGGCAACCATGATTATATGTTTTACCATTTCTTCAAAGACCCGACTAGCGTTTTTGCTCGATCTTGGTTTTTTAACGGAAACGAAACTACTCTTGAATCATATGAGAACAATGAACAAGACATGTTTCTACATATTGATTTCATAAAATCCGTCCCTCTTTACTATAATTTGCCGGATTGTTTCATTTCTCATGCGGGAATATCTCTTCAATATGAAAAGTACTTGCCAGCTGACTATAAGGATAATCTGGAATTGCTAGATAGTTTTATTCAAAATGATTTGCGAAGTGATAGAGGCATCTTGTGGACTCGGGATCCTTTACTTAATATTGGTAAGTTGCAAGTTGTTGGTCACACAACAAAGCCCGATATTACTTTAGTTGAAGATTCCAATTCCGTCTATATTGATACCGGAGTTTTTCTTGGGAACAAATTGAGCTCTGTCATCGTTCATGAAAACTTAATTATAGAGACTATTGAAGAAAAAGCTCACATAGATGATGTTATAAAAAAATAGTTATTCTTTCTTATACTTATAATCCGGTAAAAGTCTTTCCAGTTTACTATTTAAAGTTGTTCGGGGAATTTTAAGAAGTTTGGCGGCATTACTTACTATGTTGTCGCTCTTTTTCAAAGCCCAAACCAAAATCTCTTTTTCTTTTTTCGAAATAAATTCATCAAACGAGTTATATTGTTCAAATGGTTCAAACTGTGCTGTACTGTTTTTTCTTGTTTCGGAAAGTTCCAAAACTGTTGGATCTATAGCTCCACTAAAAGAGAGCGCAATCATTCTCTCCACAATATTCTCAAGCTCACGTACATTTCCCGGCCATGAATACTTCATTAATTGTGATATAATATCATGGTTGAGCAACATTAGTTTATCTTCCGCTTTATGTTTACGGAAGAAAAAATCAACCAGCAGGGGAATGTCTTGTTTTCGTTCTCTTAACGGAGTGAGTTTTAATGGAATGATATTCAATCTATAGTACAAATCTCCTCTAAATAAATTTTCTTCAACTTTTTGCCGAAGATCCACTTTAGTTGCGCAGACTATTCTCACATCAATATTAATGTTTGCTGAAGAGCCTACAGGGGTAATCTCTCTTTCTTGAATAACTCGCAATAGTTTAACTTGCATATTGAGAGGGAAGTCATCGATATCGTCGATAAAAATTGTGCCCATATTCGCGCGTTCAAAGTAACCTTCATGGCGCTTGATGGCTCCAGTAAATGCGCCTTTTTCGTGACCGAATAATTCACTCTCAAGTAGGCTTTCGGGAATACTTGAGCAACTTACAGTAACAAATTTTTCTTTTTTTCTTAAACTATTATTGTGAAGGGCGCGCGCAACAAGTTCTTTTCCTGTACCACTTTCACCTTCAATTAATACTGTTGAATCATTTTGAGCAATTTGACCTATTGTTTGTACCAATTTCTTCATGCTCTCGCTATTGCCTATAATATTGCTATTCTCAAGTCTTTGAATTTTTTCTCTCAATACTTCGTTTTCAGATAATACTGATTGTAGTTGTGTAATATTGCGAAGAATTGATAATAGTTTTTCTGGAGAGAACGGTTTAGTAAAGTAATCGTAAGCGCCTAGTTTTAGTGATGAAACCGCAGTATCAACTGTGGCAAATGCAGTAATGAGAATAACCTTGCAAGAAGGTGAAATTTCCAAAACCGATGATAGTACTTCCATTCCGCTTAGTTTTGGTAGCCTCAAATCTGTTATAACTACTTCGGGTAACTCTCTTCTGAAAATATTTAATCCCTCTTCTCCATCTTCAGCAGAAAAAACTTGGTAGCCTTCAGTTTTAAGAATATCGGAAAGAGAAATTCTAGTTATTCTCTCATCCTCAATTATTAGTAATTTCATTCGATATAGCTCTTGGTAATGTTATCTTAAAAGTTGTGCCTTGTCCAACTATGCTGTTGACTGAGATTTTCCCATTGTGACTTTCAATAATTCCCAGGCAAACAGAAAGCCCTAATCCTGTTCCGGTACCTACTTCTTTAGTTGTAAAAAATGGGTCGAAGATTTTTTTGATATCCTGCTCTGAAATTCCAATACCACTGTCGCTGATAATTAGGTTCACTAACATCTCATCTTCAGGCATAGTTGTTATAGATATAATTCCATCTTTTTCTATAGCATCGTAACTATTTAGTAGTAAATTCATAATCACTTCTTGAAAAAGATGATAGTCGATTTTTACAAAACCGATTTCATCTGAAAGATCCAACTTTACATTAATTCGTTTTTCATTCAGACGAAAATCAAATAACTGAATTACCTTTTGAATTGATTCGTTAATGTTTATTAAACTTTCAGAAGTAGACTGCTGACGCGCAAATCCAAGTAATTTTTTTACAACAGTTTCTATGTTGTTAATTCCTTCGTTAATTAATTCTAGATATAACTTGTTCTTTTCGGCATCATTGGGATTTTGCTGTATTGCGTATAGACAAGACTTGATTCCGTTGAGAGGATTATTAACTTGGTGCGCTACTCCGCTTGCTAGTCTTCCGATCGAAGCAAGTTTCTCCGCTTGATATATTTGCTTCTGAGCGTTTTCAAGTTGTTTCTTTGAAGCCTCAACTCTATCTAGCAGCAAACTGAAATGATGATATAAAAATCCAATTTCGTCTGTTTTTGTAGGCAACGAAATATCTACCTCAGAAACAAAGTCCACTTTATCGAATTCCACTACTAACTTTTCTAACGAGGAGGTCATATGGTTGATTGAGAAGAATAGAATTACAAGTACAATTGAAGTAATCAAAATTGTCGCTATCAACAAAAGAATAAAAATATTCTCGATCTCGTCGCGTATAGGCTGTGCATCGAATCCAATTATAGTGTACCCCCAGTTTCTGCCAGAGAACACTAAAGGTTCATTAACTTCCAAAACCCAATTCATGTTCTGATGCTCAAAGATTCTAACTACTTCAGTGCTTGTTTTTCTGAAATTGATTATATGATTCGATTTTGAGTTGGAATCCCCGGTTCTTACTAATTGAATAATTGAAGAACCTTTACGGTCAAAGATTGCAACATACTTCACATTCCCTAGCCGATTAACAAAATTATCGAGATACGTTTCCAGGATGTTTTCATTTTGAAGTGCTCTTTTCTCTTCGAGTATCATTGCATCAATTACCGTAACCGTGAAAGTTTTTGCGATAGAAATACTATTCTGAGATTGCTTCTGAATTATTATCGAACGCCATTTAATTAATAATACTGATGATATAAGAAGCATCAGTATTATAATGACTGAGCCGATTAGGAATAATATTTTAGTCTTTAGACTTGAGCGCAGTTTGAACATTTATTTCTCAACGGCTTATTGTACGAATAACATCGTAATCTTTATCAGTTGCTTCAACAAAACCATATATAAACTCATTATCCCAATTTTTGGTGATATTCCGCCTCATTGGAGTATTCTGGTTTATTTGTAAAAGTGCACGCTTAATTTCTTGTACAATTTTCTTTGGATAGTCTTTAGCCACAACCAGCGGGCTTGTAGGAAATGGATCCGAATACATAAGCGTTCTAATAGAATTTGGTGAGAGATTTTTAATTAAATATTCTCTTGTTACACCAACATCAAAGTAATTCTTACTAACATTCTGTATAACTGTTTGGTGATGGGGAAAATTTCTAATTTCTGTTAAATCTTTTTTCCTTATACCATATTTTGCAAACTCATATTTAAGCATCCAGTTACTTGAATATGATTCGCGGGAGGGGAGTGCTAGACTTTTATTCTTCAGATCATTGATGCTGAAAATTTTGGAATCGCTTCGAGTAAAAAGAACGGCGCGCGAAAAAGGTTCAAAATTTTCATTTAATGGCTTCAGTATTGGGATAATGCCGTAATCTTGATGAGCTCTTATGTAAACGTACGAACCCACGAAAGCAGCAATAACTTCTTTTTCGATCAACATTTTAACTGCCTGCGAATAATCATCACTAAGTTTCAATTCAAATCGGTAGGATGATTTAGATGTTAGATAATCCAGCATAGGTTGATATCCGCGGTAGATAATGTTGGGAGGGTATCGTGATATAACGCTTAAATATACTACCGGCTTGTTGATTGCTGTGGAATCAATTTTGTATTCTCTTGAATCGGAAACTAGTGTGGTCTCAATGTTTAGAGCGTAGTTATAGAAAAAGTAAGTAAATGCAGTAGCTACAGCAATAACTACAACAACATATAGAAGGCGTTTCTTCTTGTCCATTTCCGGTATTAGATTCAATTTATTCATTGATTTAACTATAATAAAGATCGTTCCATTATTTTGATGGCCATTTCATTTGAATTCGCAACTTTAATTTGAAGACCATACCATATTCGACGATTTATCGTCTACGTGACCATAAATCGTCATCACAATGATAACTTATTTCTGCACAACTTGTATTTTGGACTGAAATTCAAATAAAAAATTGCGCAATTATTGGCATTATGATTGCAAAAGCAAACATTATCATAACAAAAGGAGCTACAATGCAAGAAATCATTCCACGCTGGGAATTTAGAACTTTTACTAACGATCTAGGAATTGCTGAAGAAAACATCAGAAAATTTCCTGAAGGTAAAACTCGCGAAAGCGACGAAGTATATATTCTCTCCGAAGTCAGCATGGACAATACTAAAGTCCGTGACGATTTAATGGATATAAAAACTTTGCAACAAGTTAATGAAGACCGTTTAGAACAATGGTTGCCGATTATGAAAGGCACATT
The DNA here is from genome assembly GCA_041859025.1 of Melioribacteraceae bacterium. Taxonomy (GTDB): domain Bacteria; phylum Bacteroidota; class Ignavibacteria; order Ignavibacteriales; family Melioribacteraceae; genus Stygiobacter. The sequence goes on from JBHEKZ010000065.1 coordinate 10,907, forward strand.
TCCGCTTCCAATAGCAGAAATTGAAAAAGTTTTTAAGTGTTTCAAAGTTGCAGTTCCAAAGTTCGAACGTTCTGAATATACTTTTGAACAATATCTAAATGAAGTTATTGCGCCTTCAAGTTTATTAAAGGCTGTTAATGTTCATAAAAAGAGAACCGGTTTTACAATCAATAATACTATAGTAGAAATTGCAGAAGTTACTGTTGATGGAAAGACAATTAAAACGGCAGCAGTAGAAATGGAAGATCCGGAATTGGTAATCAAAACAGTTAAAGAAGTTGGATTAGATAAATTTCCAAACATTAACTACTTGCGCGGACTTAAAAACTTAGTTGGAATGAAATAGGAGAATTGTAATGGCAAATGAAATAGAACGTAAATTTTTAGTAACCGGTGATTTTAAGAATCTTGCTTCCAAGGAAACAAGAATAGTACAAGGTTATCTTTCTTCAATTCCCGAACGCACTGTAAGAGTAAGAATTAAAGGTGATAAAGGCTTCATAACTATTAAAGGTATCGGAAATGCTTCCGGTGCAACCAGATATGAATGGGAAAAAGAAATTCCAACGACTGAAGTTGAAGAACTTTTAAAAATCTGTGAACCGGGAGTTATTGATAAAACTCGCTTCCTAGTTAAAGTTGGCGAGCACACATTCGAAGTAGACGAATTCTATGGTGAGAACCAAGGCCTAGTCGTAGCTGAAATCGAATTATCTGCTGAAAATGAATCATTTGCAAAACCGGAATGGCTTGGAGCTGAAGTTACCGGTGATGTTAAGTATTACAATTCAATGCTGATGAAAAACCCTTATACAAAGTGGGAGAAATAAAAATTCCATGTCTGTTAATACAGCATCCGGATTAGCAAAACAAAATGATATCCAGCCAGAGACCAATGGAGAAAACATTGAAGATCTTCTTGATCTGGATAAGCATAAACTTTCGGTAATACCACAAAAAAAATCAACACCAAGTGAAAGATGGATGAAGTACCTTGGTTTTCCGATTGCGATAGCGGTATTTCTTTATTTGTACTATATGCCGGCTCCGGCCGGCTTAACCGCTTCAGGACAGACTGTGATTGCTGCTTTCTGTTTCGCTTTGATTTTATGGGTTACGGAATCTATTCCGACACATGTTACCTCATTGCTGCTTATGGTAATTCTTGTTTTCTTCAACGGCTGGGGAATGAAGAATGTACTAGGTGTGTTGGGTTTTGATGTAATTTGGCTGAATGTACTGGCGTTTATTCTTAGTTCACTTCTAGTTAAGACCAACATTGCAAAGCGAATTGCTCTAAACCTTATTGTTAAGTTTGGCAACAAAGCTTTGCCAATGCTGCTTGCTTTTTTGGTTTTGCAGCTAGCGTTAGCGCCCCTTATTCCGGCTACAGCCGCTAGGACTGTTATTACGCTTCCTATCATGCTAATTGTTGCTTCAATTTACGGATCAACTAGTGACAACCCGAACAATTTTGGAAGAAATTTATTTCTGCAGAATCTTTTTGGAATAAACATTTTTTCATCCGGGTTTATGACCGGCAGTACTGCGAATATTATTGCAGTCTCTTTCATATTCAGCATGGCTAACACAAAAGTTTATTATACAGATTGGATGTTTGCAAATCTTCCGGTCGTAATTATTGCTATGCTGATTGCCTGGTATATCGGTCCAAAATTTTTCTTTAAAATAACTCAGAAAGAATCAAGGCCTGCTGTTAAAGGCGGTATAGAAGTAATGAAGAAACAGCTAGATGCAATGGGCAAGATGAGTTTCAATGAAAAGAAAGGTGCTGTAATATTTGGAATAGTAATTTTTCTGTGGGTTACTGATCGCTTTCATCAATCAATGTTTGGTTTTCAAATTGATCCGGTTATGGCTGCAATGGTTGGTGGTATTATTACTCTACTTCCAAAAGTAGGATTGCTAAAATGGAATGAGTGTGATATTCCATGGCATCTTATGCTGTTTAGTGCCGGTGCTTATGCGGGCGGATTAGCACTAAATGATACTGGTGCGGCAAAATGGGCAGTCCAAAATTTGTTTACACTCATTAATCTTGATAAGAATATCAACTTCTGGATCATTTATACAGTTATAATTTCTGTGATGATGTATTCTCATTTGGTATTTACTTCGAAAACTATGAGAACTATTATTCTCATTCCATTCACTATCGCTCTTGCACAGGAACTTGGAATTAATCCGCTTGCATTAGCATTGCCGGCGGCATTCACAATTGACTGGGTAATTGGGCTTCCGATTAGCGCAAAACCCAATGTGATTCTATTTACAACCGGGCAATACTCAGTACTCGATAATCTTAAATACGGATTTATTATGGCAACAATCGGAATTATTCTGCTAGTTGTTGCCGGATTTACTTGGTTCAGAATTTTAGGGATTACACCGTAATGAAAGCAGAACATAAACTCATTTTGCTTCTTATAATTCTTTCTTCGTTTCTTTTTTGCATTTCCATATTTGCGCAAAAACCAAATACCTATTCGGAAAAAATTGTGATGAATGAAAATGGAAGCGCGAATATAGTCTGGAAATTTACTGTTGATGAGGGAAATGTTAATGAGTTTTTATTCCCATGGAATTTTAACAACAAAAATCTGGCTGATCTTAGGTTCAATCTCTATAAGATTGGAAAATCGAAAGCTGATTCTGATTCTTTAATTCAGTTAGCTACCCCAAATAATCCAAGTGTTGTCGATCGCGACGGCATTAAATTCATTTCTTTGAAAATTGATCAAACTGAACGTAACAAGGCTTGGCAGCTAGAATTTTCACTTAAAGACTTCATAGAATTCCCGGAAAATAATGCTGAAGAATATGGGAATTATTCTGTGAAGTATCGTTACATCAACACAAGCTTTTCTCAAATAAAAAATTTTGAATCAACATTAGTACTTCCATCCGGTTATGTAATTGTAAGTATTGATGAAACTATTCCGAAACAGACTGAAGATAACCCGGTATCACCGTATCAACTTGGAGTAACTGATGCTCAAAATTCTGTTACACTAAAAGTGCAGAATATGAAGCTGGGTGAACATGCATTCGTAAAGATGAATGTTAAACGAGAAGCAAAATCCTATTTGGTCTTTTTCGTTTTTGGCGTAGCTGGATTTCTTTACCTTTTCTTTTTCCGTGATTTGGTAACACAAAAAAACGGTACGGAAAACGGTATCTCAGATAAAATAAAAAATTAGCAATAGAGGTTTATATGTCTCTCTTTTTTCAAAAGACAAAAAAATTGGAATCGCAAATAGATGAATATCTGGATTTGGTAATTAAAGGCGGTTTGATATTCAAGCTTGGCATCAAATGCTACATGGAGAATCAAACTGAAGAATTTGAAAACTATCTTAAAGAATTAAGAAAGATTGAAGAAAGGGCAGACGATCTTCGCAGAAATATTGAGGTAAAACTTTACACCAGAACGCTTATACCGGAAGCCCGCGGCGATGTTCTTGGTATGATGGAAAGCTGTGATAAAGTTCTGAATATTACTACAGACAACCTTTTGGAATTTTCGGTTGAAATTCCTCAGATCTCAAATACTCTCAAGCATGATTTTCTGGAGCTTTCTGAAAGCTCAATATCATGTCTTGAAAATACTGTTAGTGGAATTCGTTCTTATTTCAAAAATATAGATGCCGTTAGAGACTATGTAACAAAAGTTCAGTTTTATAAAAAAGAAACCAACAAGATTGCCGAAAGAATCAAGAGAACAATTTTTAGATCGGAACTGGAATTGAGTCACAAAATTCATATAAGATATTTTGCTTTTCACATTGAACGTATAGCTGAACAATCTGAAGATGTGTGCGATAGGTTGTCTATAGCAATCATTAAAAGGTTCGAATAAGTTGGATATTTCAATTTGGTTTTTCATAACAAGTGGATTATTTCTTGGCTGGTCGTTAGGTGCTAACCATGCTGTAAATGTTTTTGGAACAGCAGTAGTTTCGAAAATGGTTAAGTTTAAAACCGCCGCTGTTATTGCCGGTATATTTGTAATTCTTGGTGCTGTAATAAGCGGATCTGGAACTACCAAAACACTCAATGAACTGGGATCGATAAATGCTCTTGCCGGAAGCTTTTCAGTAGCATTAGCAGTTGGAATCTCAGTTACTGCAATGACAAAAGCTCAGTTACAAGCTTCTACTTCGCAAGCAGTTATTGGTGGAATTGTCGGCTGGAATATATTCACTGGGTCACCAACCGATTTTAATTCACTTTCACGCATACTTTTTAGTTGGGTTGCATCTCCAATACTTGCCGGCATTTTCGGTTATATAATTTTTAAGCTAATCAAGCGATATTTGAAAATATGGAAGATTCATCTATTACGAATTGACACATACACTCGCATTGCGCTTATTGTTGTTGGTGCCTTGGCTTCTTACTCGCTTGGCGCTAATAACATTGCTAATGTTATGGGAATGTTTATTTCTGCTCCATTATTCACAGATATAAGTGTATTTGGTTTAGTTAATATTACCGGCATACAATTGTTATATCTACTTGGGGGACTTGCTATTGCTGTCGGGATTTTCACATACGGTAACCACCTCATGGAGTCAATGAGCGGAGATTTTTACAAAATCTCTCCAATAACGGGATTGGCCATAGTTATTGCTGAATTATTCGTATTTATAATTTTTTCATCGCAAGAATTGGAGTCTTTGCTTATCAAATTAAGCTTACCAACCATTCCGCTTGTACCGCTTTCAATTACTCAAGCTTTTACCGGGGCAATAATTGGTGTGGGTTTAGCTAAAGATCCTCATTCAATAAATTTCAAGGTATTTGGAAAAATTGCTTTTGGATGGGTAATAGCCCCGCTAAGTGCGGGCATCATTACCTATGTCTCTCTCTTCTTTGTACAAAATGTATTCGAGCAAAAAGTAATTAATCCTGTGCCGTACGAAATTTCGAAGTCAGTTGTAGTTAAGTTAAATGATCTTGGTCTTGAAACAAAACAACTAAAGGACCTCATAGGAAAACGTTTCTATAACAAAAAAATATTTACTAATGAATTGCTTAGCCGTGCCCCATATACGAATGATCATATCTACATGATATTTCAATACTCAATTGTAGATAGTTTTAGAATAGACACAGCAAAAATTGCCGGCTTCGTTAAAGATGGTACGCTTTCTATGGATAGATTATCTTCGTTAAAGCTGAAGCAAGGAAAGACTTTTAAGCATAAGCTGGATTTTGAAAATTCACTTTTTGAAAATGATACTGTTTGGATTGCAACTGGAAAGAAATTAGATGATAAAGAAACTGAACTTCTTAAAAGCAGCATTGGAGAAGTTTTTAGAATACAGTCAAAAATAAAATAGTAACACAATAACTTAACTAGAACACATTTATAAGGAGTAATCATGAACAATCGTGGAACAGTTAGAATCGTAGTTCTGCTAACAGTTTTCTTGATGAATTGCGCGGTTCTGTATGCACAAGAT
>JBHEKZ010000095.1:0-8509 GCA_041859025.1 Melioribacteraceae bacterium
CGGTTCTTCCCCGTAATGGGCTGTATAAGAGGAAATAACGGGTATTTCAGAGCTATTGCAGACTCCAGTTTCGCCGGCAGTTCTATCAATCATACATTCTCTTGGGCAAATTTTGCAATCTGAGAGAAGATGCTTAGCTGCTGCGACTCTACTTTTAAGTTCGCCCGATTTAAGGAGATTTGTATATGAAGGAATGAAATTCATCTTGAAAAAATTAATCTTTTTTGTTCTTGAGTAAGGTTGATAGATTGTTTAACATCAATTGTAAAATTATACGAGACCAAAATGGCGAACAAAAATCTTACAATTCTTTGCATCTCAAGTTATGAAAAAGGATTTGAATTTCTTCGTCAGTGCAGCAGAGAGGGATGCAGAGTTCTGCTTCTCACCTCGCAGAGTTTAAGAGACGTTGAATGGCCAAGAGAGAGTATAGACGAAATATTTTATATGCCCGATGTTCATAAAGAGTGGAATCTTGAACACATGATTAATGCTGTCAGCTTTTTAGCAAGAACTGAACAGATAGACCGCATAGTTGCGCTGGATGATTTTGATGTTGAAAAAGCCGCAATGCTGCGCGAGCATTTGCGCGTAGGCGGGATGGGAGATACTACTGCAAGATATTTCCGTGATAAATTAGCCATGAGAGTACTTGCAAAAGAGCTTGGAATAAGAGTCCCGGAATTTGTTCACATTCTTAACTACAAAAAGATTAATGAGTTTCTCAAAAATGTATCCGGACCCTACGTATTAAAACCAAGAATGCAAGCCGGTGCTGTGGGAATAAAAAAAATAAATATTGAAAATGAACTTTGGCCTATACTTGAAGATTTGGGAGATAAGCAATCAAATTACCTGCTTGAAAAATTTGTGAATGGAAAGATATATCATGTAGATAGTATTGTTTATAAGAAGGAAGTAGTATTTGCAGTTGCAAATGAATATGCCAAACCGCCAATGGAAGTTGCGCACGAAGGTAGAATCTTTACTACGAGAACAATGATAAGGGGGAGCGAGGATGAAACCGCTTTAATAAAACTAAATTCGAAATTACTTAAATCGCTTGGGCTGGTTCAAGGGATTTCACATTCTGAATTTATAAAAGGGGATGACAGCAATTTTTATTTCTTAGAAACTTCTGCGAGAGTCGGCGGAGCCAATATTGCAGAGATGGTTGAAGCGGCAACCGGAATAAACTTATGGGCAGAATGGGCGAAAATTGAAACCCTGTCAAAAGGAAAAAACTACAAATTGCCGGCAGTTAAAAATGAATATTCTGCGATAATGATATCTCTGGCCAAGCAAGAGTATCCGGATTTATCTTCTTTTACAGATGAAGAAATTGTTTGGAGAATGAACAAGCGCTTTCACGCCGGACTAATTTTAGCGTCCTCTGATTATAATCGACTGTCGAAACTAATTGATGAATATACTAAACGATTTTACGAAGATTTTTTTGTTTATCATCCAATACAAAATAAGCCAACAGAATAATTCAGGAACAGATAAAACAATGGGAATATATGCCTTTAATTACTTGGGATGATAGTTACTCAGTTAAAGTAAGAGAAATAGACTCACAACATAAAAAGCTGGTTAAATTGATTAATCGCTTAGATGAAGCAATTAATGCCGGCAGGGGAAATGAAATAATTGATTCTGTCTTGAATGAATTAGTTGAATATACATCGTATCATTTCTCATTTGAAGAATCTCTTTTTGCAAAATATTCTTATCCGGAAACAAACCTGCACGCAAAACATCACAACGCCTTTATTGAGCAGATAAAAGTATTTATAAGAGGCCATCAATCCGGCAAAGTAATTATACCTGAAGACTTAAGTGATACTTTAATGAGGTGGTTGGCGCATCATGTTAATGGTGAGGATAAAAAGTATTCTTCATTTTTTAATGAAAAGGGATTGTGTTAACAGCATAATGAGTTTGTTCTTGGTTATCCCACAGTAGTAGTGAACTTATAAAATTCGTAATTCATAACACTTATTTATATTTGCTTCCAAAATTTCTTACAATAGTATTTACGGATAGATATGCACCATATAATTACCGGTAAGCAACACAACTCTAAATTGTGCTTTGTCTGTGGTTTAAAAAATAAATTCGGCATACACGCCCATTTTTATATTACAGAATCGCAAGAACTAATTGCGCTTTTTACTCCTTCCGAAGAACATCAGAGCTATCCGGGAAGGTTGCATGGCGGAATAGCTTCCGCTGTTCTGGATGAAACAATTGGAAGAGCAATTCTAAATAAATATGAAACCGAAGTATGGGGCGTTACCATCGATTTATCGGTGAAATTCAAAAAACCGATTCCACTTAACGAAGAATTAAAAGTTATTGGGAGAATTACCTCTGAGAACAGCCGCTTTTTTGAAGGAACGGGTGAAATCGTCTTGAGCAATGGCGAGATTGCCGTTACAGCTTATGGTAAATATCTAAAAGTTCCTATAGAAAAAATCACTGATTTTGATCTTGATGAAAATGAATGGCGTATTGTCGAACGTGAAAATGATCCAAAGGAAATAATCATTTAATCGTTTTCAGTTTTGGGTGATACAGTTTAACCAGATAATAACCGACAGCTAACAATACTGAGTTTATAAGTACAGCAACCGGAGAGGTAAAATGCTCGGCAAGCATTCCTATCCACAAAGAGCCGATTGGGTACAAAGCGAAAAAACTGAATGAATAAAAGCTGAGAATTCTTCCGCGGAATTTCTCGTCTACGATTGTTTGTATCAATCCATTAGAAAGATTAAACATCGATATCAGTATTCCGCCGATCAAAACTAAAAGTGAAATTGAAATAACAAAACTTCGGTTAAAAGAGAAAACAAAAAGCAGCAGGGGCAGAATTGCCATTGTGTAAGTAAGATATTTGCCGCGGATGATAACGTAATTAACAGCTGCGATAATCAAAGCAAAAACTACAGCTCCAGCACCGCGTGCTGATTGCAAGTATCCGTTTGTGATTGAGTTGCCGTGTAAAATATTAACAGCCCATGCTGGAAACAAAGTAACCAAACCCATTCCGAAAAAGCTTAGCAGCGAAGTGATTATAATAATTGTTACTAAATCTTTATTTAGTTTCAGATACTTGAACCCGGCTTTAACCTCACTGATGACAGAATTACTCGAGTTCGTAACTAATTGTTCTTCGATTTTAATTTTCCACAGATTATAAAGAACTGCAACAAATGAAATTCCGTTAATAAGAAAGCACCAGGCCGGACCAAGAATTGCGTATGTAATGCCTGCTATAGCGGGACCAACAGCAGTCGCAGTATTGAACATAGTGGAATTTAGAGCAATTGCGTTAGTTAAATATTTTTTGTCAACCAATTCACGAGCAAAAGCATGCCGTGCTGTTGAATCAAAAGAATTTCCAACTCCGTTTAAAAACGATATAAGAATTAAATGCCAAGGCTGAACAATTCCGGTAAACGTTAATGCGGCCAGAATGAATGCGAGAAACATCATCCAGCTTTGAGTAATCATCAGAATTGTTCTGCGTGGATATCGATCGGCAACAACGCCGCCGTAGAATGTTAGTATCCAAGCGGGTATTCCGGAGGCAAAACCAACATAGCCCAGAAAGGCGGGGGAATGAGTCAGCTCGAAAATGAAATAGCCGTATGCAGTTGACTGCATCCAGGAGCCGAAAAGAGAAACTAGTTGACCCGAAAACCATAAACGGTAATTTTTGAATTGCAGTGCCGCGAATGTATTTTTAACTGAAATTTTTTGGTTGGGAAATTCCGAACCAAGTTCTTCATTTACTTCTAGTTTAATTTCTTTTTGAATAGACTTATCGGCAGAATTTTTCATAGGTAAATTTACCAAATCACAATCCATTATTCGAAAATTTATTAGTTTAGAGCAGTCATTTAGAGGTCAATCATGAAAAAAATATTATTTATTCTTCTTTCGGCTTTGGTTTTAGCCACTGCTTGTTCGGATGAGCCGCCGAGCATTAGAGTTAAAAATGAACGTGATACAAAGGCCAACGTACAATTCAAGTTTGGAGGCGTTAACACTGTTAATATAAATGATGTTGCCGCCGGACAAGTATCTTCATTCAAGGAAGTACCGGAGGGTTTTTGTATTGCAACAGCTGAAATTCAGGGTGCGAATATTTCGCCTGTCTTAGGCTTTACAATAATTAAAAATAGAAATTACACTCTGGTAGTTCTTGATGGTGTTACACCTTCTATTCGTGTTGATGATGAGGATAAGTGATTTCTTTTCGAGCAAAAGATTAAAAAAAAAGACGCTACTATGAGCGGCTTTTTAATTTTTACAAGCGATAAATATCAACTTCCAAACACATTTACTTTACCATTAATATGTTTAGTAGGATCGATAATCTTTCCTAAGTTATTTACAACACCCGTATGACATGTAGCGCAAGATTTCAACGATTGAGCTTGATGGCCTGTTGGTGGTAAACCGTGACAAGTTCCGCATTTTCCTTCAGTTCCGTCAACCTTTGTCCATTTAGGTGAATAATTGTTGCCGGTCATCCTATCTTCAGTATAAACAAACGGATATGCAGAAGTAGCTTTTGAAAACTCGAAATTACCATGGCAGTAAGTATTAGCGCAAGTATTGTTTGACGCATTGTACGTGCCTTTTGATGGTCCTCTGTTTGTAAATGAACCGAATGTAACTTCAGCCTTTGCAGAATTATCGATATGCCCGGCTGATGCAAATTTTGCTGGAACTATATGACATTCATTGCAAGCTACTTTAGATGCATCATTAATTTCGCTTAAGTGGAATGTATGAGCACCAACACCTGGGTCTGTAGTTACAATTGCGTTGTTCAATGCTCTTGGCGGAGCTACACTGCTTGGCTTAGTAAAGTCGCCATGACAAGTATTACAAGCTTCCGGGCCTTCTGGCTGCGAATGGCACGTGTTACATGTCGGACTAGCTACTCCGCCTGCATATGTAACGCCATGACATTGAGCGCATCCGGTCATATCCCAATTTTTACCGGCAATATATTTACCATGAAAATTTTGAGAAGCTGGATTTTGAATATCAGCTGTGTGTACAGTAATTGTAGGATGGCAATTAGAAGTTGAGCACCCAACACTTGCAGTTCCACCGGAAAGATCTTTGGCGTGACATTGACGGCAGGAATTAAGATTTGTGCCTATTAATTTTTTGCCGTGGAATGAATCAGCTGCTTGTACTAATACATCTGGTCCGTGAACTCCAACTTTAGTTGGAAGAGTAACATCGTTCTGCAATTCACTACATCCAAAGGAAAACAATCCAACAGCTAAGAGAAGAAATGAATAAATTTTTATAGATCTCATATTATTTCCAGAGATTGAGTTAATTATTTATGACAATAGCCGCAGAAACCAACACCAACAATTCCACCTGGACGAGCATTAGCATCTGTGTGGCAAGAATAGCAGACGGAATTTTTGTCGCTATGCCAATCACCATCATCAGAACCACTCATAAAGCTTGCTTTGTGTGTTCTCGGGTTTGTTCCTTTAATACCATCGTTATCTACGTGACATAAAATACAGTTTGCATCTGCGCCTTGTACATCATGGCAAGAAGCACAGCGTTCAATATCTCTTCTTGCTAATACGGCATGCTGGCCGCCGCCGCTGCCTACACCAATTGTTACAAAGTTTGGCATTCTGTGCGATTGTGGCGTTGTTCCTTCAAGCGAATAATCACCGCTACCGTTGGTATGGCATTCGGCACAGAAAGTTTCAGTTTGATGACAGGTTTGGCATTCGCTTGTTTTTCCTTTCAAATCGATTCCATGAGTGAAGCGGTAATTTAGATCATGAACGCGACTAATATTTTGCTGTTTAGTATTATCAACAAAGTTATGAGGAGAATAAGGAGTGACAAAATTTCTTGCTGTGTTTGTTTCATCAATCATCGTTGAAGCAGCGTGACATGTTTCGCAGAATGAATTGTCATGACACATCTGGCATTCAGCTTTTGCTTCGTTAGCTTTGAACTTATGTGTCTTCATAAAAGATACATTCTTGTGATCTTGCGGAAGCAGATTAACCGTTGATATATGACAAGTCTTGCATTCGTTGGAAGCAACTGCTTGATTGCTGTGGCATGTATTGCATGTTGCCATTGAAGGATGAGCTTCTTTAGCTTCGGAACTGTATGCTACGTCGGAAAGTCCTTTGTGGCAGGATTCACAAGTTACTTTTGAATCGCCAAGATGAGCCTTGTGATTGAAGAACAACTCGGATTTCTTAACCATCAGTGGTTCATAAACATCGCCGATGTGACACATTGAACATTGCTTATCATCGTTTACATCATGACAAGTAGCGCATACAGCTTTATCGGGTAATAATCTGTCGTTAAGCGAAGTACTTTCACCAGCTTTTGTATGGCATCCGGCGCAATCCGTCACTTCTTTATGAACTGAATGCGAAAACTTGATGATATCCTTATTGGATTTTTCACCTTCATTTTCATTTGCACCAATAGCCGCAATGGTCAAAAAACTGATAAGTAAAATTCCGAATGCAGCGTAAAAGTATTTAATCTTCATAATTTTCTAAAAGTTAGTATTGAACCAGTGGTTTATTTTTAATAAGAATCTGAAATCATCACGATAAATTTTGTTGTTATAGAATTGACCCTGTAAATCGAATGACCAGGTTTTCCACGGTCTAAGATTAAAGCCGGCTAGAATTGCTGTAATATTATTTAATTCAGCATCTTTAGAAAGTTTGTAAGAAGTGTAAGAAACACCAATAGAAGGAGTAACTAAACCTTCTCTAAAACTCTTTGCTAAGTAAACTGAAATATTATCAAGCTCTCCAGCATAACCTAAATTTTTTCTATAACTGATGCTGCCTAATGCTGTTGTTGCGCCAATTGTTAGGCGAGAAGAATTTTCATCTTCATACTTAACATTGCCAAACTTTCCAAATACAGTGTAATTCTGATCAATCTTGTAATCAATTCCGCCCTCATATTCTTCAGTATGGCCGAAATCAAAAACAGAAAAAATTGAATTGTAACGAATTTTTGGTTCACGCCAGTTGTAATAACCGGTTACACCAATATTTTCAGTTACCCATACACGTCCGTTAGCTTCGATCTTAGATGTTTCTTTGTAATTCAAATCATGTTCATACATAGCATTAACATCAAAAATGCCGGGCATTTCATACGATGCTTCGCCTGCCAGAAACTTGAACTGATTTGATTTTTGTTGAATAAGAATTGAAATAGGATCTAAGCCTTCATCTAAACGTAGACTATTGTAGTCCATTGTCTTATAATTTTTATCAAAATAACTAACACCAATATTTAAATGATCAATTGGATTAGCATCGAAGCGGGCACCCATTACATAATTATCACTCAAGTCTTTCAAAAATTCCAATTTCTGATAAGCTGGAAGATTTCCACCGTAAAAACCGGAGATTGAATAGCCTTCATATTTCAATTTTAAATTCACACCGTCAAATAAACCGCCGCTAACCGGAGTGAAAAGAGGTTGACGTCCAATTTTTAACGTAGCGAAATCGAATAAGTCTCTTGCTTCCAAGTAAAGGTTGTAGAAACGTAATCGAGGATCATTATCAAGAGGAACTCCGATATTAGTTTCGAAATTCATTCTTGTACGCAGCGAGAATTTATCGTAGTTGAAATTGAGAGTTAATGCTTCGGTATTACGTAGAAATGCATCTGAGTTTTGCAAATTATCATAACGTTGGAATGTGTAGAAAGAGGAAGTGAATCTGCCGTTCAGATTCTGTGCGGAAATCAGAAACGGCAGAGCAACAATAATACTAAGAATAATTTTTTTCATTTGTTATCCCGTTGAAAGAATTATCCTTTCGGAACATTATGAGCAATCTTTTTCCACATTTCTTCATATTTGAAACCTTTGAAGGTTGGGCTATCAGCATTATGGCAAGTTGCGCATGTTTTCGCTGGGTCGTCAGATACTACTAAGCCCTTCTTTTTTGCTTCTTCTTTATTCTTCATTACAGCCATAGCTTTGTATGCTGACCCTGCACCGTGACAAGTTTCGCATTGTACGCCATCTTCCATTTTGAATTTTGCACCTAGTAATGCTTTATCTACGTCGTTGCCGGAGACGTGGCATTTCAAACATTCTTTTGTCTCAGCTGCTTTTGTCTTGAATCCTTTTTCAGCAGCAATTTTATCGGCTTCTGGTGTCTGTAATGTTTTATAAGCTTTTGAATGCTGGCTGTCTTGCCAAATTTTTAGCTGTTGGCCTTGTTTTTCAGTTTTATGACACATACCACAAACTTGTGTGCCTTCGTAACCGTATGGTTGAGCGAAACTTGTTGCCGGCGTAAATAAATAAGCTGCAACAACAAGAACGAATATTGCAAATAACTTCTTCTGCATTTTTTCCTCCTAGGGATTTTTGGTTGCTGGAGTTGATTAAATTGTATAAAAGAACGTAGAACTCTTGTTTTAATATAGCCGAATTGGC
>JBHEKZ010000267.1:0-7320 GCA_041859025.1 Melioribacteraceae bacterium
ATCCCGCTAAAAAATGCGGGATGTTTTTGCTGTCGCGACCATTCCGCGACAGAACTATTTATTCTTTTCTCGTCATGGCAGGACCATGACGACTGGGGAAAAAGCGGGACTTTTTTGCTTACAGCTAAAAGCTAATTGCTAAGAGCTATTCAGTAACCTTCTTCAAATCTCTGGTATGTTTATAGAACTCATCAAGAGTTAATTCACGCAAGAAGAGCATTCCCTTTGCGGCTCTAACTCTTGGATGCGGATGCTTCAAAAAGAAATCTTTTCCCAAACACTCTCTCAGAGTAAGGTACTGTTCAACTTGAATTTTCTGAACAAGTCTGTTGAACGGACCATCGTATTCCCAGCTTGGAAAACTCGCGCCTTTTTGAGAACCGAAACTCTTTAAGAATTGATTCTCAAGAATAGCGAAGGAGTTTAAGCTAACCGGCACATAAATATTTGCTTCTGCCGGATGAAAACGGTACCAGACATTTCTGTATCCCCAAACTTTTATGTTTGAGTTGCCCGAATGTTTTTGGTAAAGCTGAAGCGCTTCGGAAACTGCCTGCATTACTTTATAATGTGTATCGGGTCCGCTTCCTTCGGGATCGAAAGCTACGGTAACAATAGTAGGTTTAACTTTTTTCATCAGCTCAAAAATTGGAAGAACATCTCTATCCATTTCCGGTACTTCGGTAAAAATATCTCCTTGATAGAAACCTAAACGCAAATGGGAAACATCTTCTACACTAAAACCGTAATAGCCCCAGAAGATTTCACTTTCAAACTCGCGCTGCATTCCCTTCAGCTTCTGTACATAAGCAATATCTTTTTTGCCCGGATACTGTGTTCTGAAATAGTTTACAAGTTCATTAACTCTGTCTTTCAGATAAACTAAATTTTCTTCTTCATACACTTCCATTATGTTGCGGAGAAGTCTTCTTGCCAATCCCTCATTCTGAAGAGTGCGGCTGTGTCCGGCAACTCCATCCAGATAATGCATAACGTCCCGGTTTTTTCCGTCAACGTAACTTTTATCAAAATAGTGTTCGGTAAACTTTTTAGTAAACGCGCCGGAATTAAGAAAGCTCTGCAGGTTTTCCATCAAACTAAGCATAAAAGAATTTGTAACAGCAGTAAAGCCGCTCGTCAAATAAGAAAAGTGATGCTTGTTCTTAGGAGTTCTTACCAAATGAGTTATGTAAGGAAGATAAGCCAGTTCAATATCATCATGATGGGGCGCGGTATGAAAGATAACTTCATTCTCAATCACCTTCATTCCGTTTTCCAAACGTGTCTTAATGTTGCCTTCAATTTCTTTTGTAATATCATCCGGATTTTTGCCTAAACTATCCAATACCAATTCGGTGATCTTATTTTCCTTGAAGTCATCTTTAGTTAAGCGGGAAAGTCTCTTCGATTTCTCGACAACAAGATTTATTACGCTTCTTTCAATAGAATGCCGGGTAATTGGAGATTCATTTGTTACTTCAACATAGCGGCGTTCGCTTAAACGCAATGCAGCACCGTGTGTTAAATAAAATCTGGCGTTCTCAAGTTTCTGTAAAGCTGTCGCCGGATATTTATTTGAAACATCATTCTGAATTGAATCTCTTACGATATTAGCCTTAGCTTCACCCGCAGCAATTATAATTGCGGTAGCATCTTTATTGTATGCAATTGTCTCCAGACCAATTGTAATTACCAGTCTGTTTCTAGCAACTTCAATTCCACCAAGATCGGTAGCGGCTGCGGCTTGTGTTTCGTAGTTGGTAGAAATCAATCGTGTAGTAGAAAAGTGATCGCTTCCCTGTACGTTGAATCCAATGTGTCCGTCCGGGCCAATGCCGCCTAAGAAAAATCCAATTCCTCCCATCTCACGAATTTTTCTTTCGTAGTTTGAACAATATTCATCAAGAATTTCAATCGTTTCTTTCTGCAGTCTCTCTAATCTCGATCCGGCCCATCTTGTTCTTAATGAAAGATCAACTTTTTGGTCCGGAAAAATTTCGTTAAGAGGAAGTCCGTTTGCAGTAGGTATTTCGTTAATGTTCATCAGCAAAGCGTTCTTCGGGTTTAATCCCCAAAGACGGAAATAGAAATTCTGAATGTAGTAATAGAAACTGTTATGCTGACCGCTGTCTATCGGATAAAATTCATCAATCTGAACGAATCTTAAATTCTCAAGAGAAGGTTTGGCGGCATCTTTAATTCCAACTCCATTAAGAATTTTTTGGATCGGTTCGGTATCCCAGTCTTTAATAATTCTTGCAACCCATTTAATAAAATGTTCCGGAGTTTTTCCGGTTGGCAAAGAAATAACGCCATTCGGATTCTCAAGAACCCACTCAATAAACCTGAGTGCTGTCATCTTACCCAGTTCAGGGAAGCTGTCAACTTGTATTACCGGAAGCTTTTCAATTGGTCTGTATATAAATTCTTTTCCCGATAAAGAAAGGTAATGCTGTTCAACTTTTGACTGCGGTTGCTTTTGTTTTTTATCATCAACCTTTTTCTGTTTTGCCTTTGGCATGTTCTATCCTCTCATTTTTTCAACATCAACACTGTGATATGATTTTAGTTTTCCTTGATTCTATTGAGATTATTTAATCAGCATAAGTTTTTTGCTTGCTGCAAATTTACCTGCCTGCATTCTATATATGTAAATACCGCTTGCCAGACTTGCGGCATTAAACTTTACCTGATAACTGCCCGGCGCTTTTACTTCGTTAACAAGAGTAGCTACTTCGCCGCCAAGTATATCATAAACTTTTATGCTTACGTTCTGCATGGATGCGACATTCATTGCCTCTGCCGGAACCGAATATTTTATTGTTGTTTCGGGATTAAACGGATTAGGATAATTCTGCGCAAGCTGATATTCCGATGGAACCGAAACCTCTGAATCTACATCTGTAATGATATTGGAAAGGCACTCATCAAAGTAAATTCTTCCGGATGTTAACCCTTTACCGGTTTGAACAATGTCGATACTCTTAAACTGGATTGAGCCGCTTCCCGGAATCTGGTTCAAAATGATCTTCTTCATTTTCCAGCCAGTCCAGTTAATTGTATCAATTTTCACTTTTTGTTCGGTTGATCCGCCTCTTGTAAAACGGAATTCAAGAATATTATTGCTTGCATCTCCAAAAACCCAAACTCCAAATTCAGAGGAAGAACTTTCTCCAAGCAAAATCGGATTTTTAATTGCTAAGTCAGCAACACCTTCTGTACCGGAAAAAGCATACTCTAGTCTGCCGGAAAAACTTCCGCTTTTCGGCTTAGTATTAAGAATAGAAAAACTAGTAAGACTTGCGTTCAGCCCTTTTGAGTTTACCGATGCTGTTGGCGACTGCCAAATATTCTCCGCTTCAAATCCTTCAAGAATACTTCCGGTAAAAGTTAAATTCTTTTCGGTTCTATACTC
Source organism: Melioribacteraceae bacterium (assembly GCA_041859025.1). Taxonomy (GTDB): domain Bacteria; phylum Bacteroidota; class Ignavibacteria; order Ignavibacteriales; family Melioribacteraceae; genus Stygiobacter. Next base: position 3,416 of record JBHEKZ010000267.1, read on the forward strand.
TACAGTATAAGTAGTTGGTGAGTAAACAAATTCAATATCGCCTATTCCCTCTTTTACAACAACTTTATAAAGAGAATTATTTTTAAGTGGTGTCTTAGGCTCAAACTCAATAATCCCTTGGCTATACTTTGCTTGGTTTACAGTAAGCGGAACAGAAACACCGGCACTGTCTGTAAAGAATATTTTCTGTGCTAATGTTGTCGCGTTAAGTCCCTTTTCAAAAGCAATCCTAACCAAAACTGTTGTTGAAATATTTGTAGAACCGTTGGAAGGATAAAGAGAAACTAAATTCAGTTTAGCTCTGGTAGTGAAACGAAATACTTTCGGCTGTAAAAGATTGTAGCCGAAATGTGTTTTAGCTGCTTGAGAAATTACAACAGTATATTTTACGCCCGGCTCATAACATTTGGAAGGAGTAAAAGTTAACTGCTTAAAATCCGTATCCCACTTAAAACTTCCGTCAACAGCCGGAGAAATTGAAAACGCGCTTTGTGTTTCCGCGGCTAACATTCTTATATCAAAATTAACAACTACCGGAGCAACATTGCTTACTTGGTTTACGCTGTCTGCCGGAGAGTAACTAACAACTTTTGGGGGTTCAAGTATTGGATTCAGAGTCATAAGTCTATCACTGAATACAGATTCGTTTGCTTTAACAGTAACACTTGCAGTATCCGGTTTCATCTTATCAACTTCAACAATCACTTTGTAAGTGCCGGGAGAAACGCCATCGAACAAATAATATCCATTGTTAAAGTTATCGCCGGTATATGTTTTACCGCCCGGCTCCAATTTAACTTTTACAGCATTGATAGGTTTGTAGCGATCGTTAGTACTGCTTATTGGATTATAAGCCGCGGGAACTGTTTCCAACATGTCTCTTACAATTCCGGCAATAATACCTTCCTTAAAATCTCCGCCATTAAAATATTTTAAGAACGCGCGGGCAATTCCCCAAGCTTCATGTTTGAGATAGCTTTCGCATTTCAGTCTAAAACTTTCCGGCGTATAATCGTGAAATGAACCTTCAGATAATGTACCCGGAACGGTTAACGGTCGCAATACTCCAAGCCCGGATGTATTTCCGTAAAAATCAAAATCTCCTCTAACGTTTATTCCGCCTACAGTACGATTAGCTTCATTGATTTTATTATAGATTATTGTTCCCATTTCTTTTGATTTCGGGTAGGTGGGATTATTGTCATATCCGTGGAACAATATAAGTGTGTAATTACTTGCTTTGTTATAAGCATTACTATGAATTGAATGAAAGTAATCAACATTATTTGAATTCGCTATAGCAGCAATCTGAGAAAGAGGTAGATCATCGGCTGTTGCATTTGTAACACGAGACATTAATACGGTAGCGCCTAAATTTTCAAGAATTGTTTTTAAGTATAGACCTTTAGCCAAATTGCCTTCTGATTCCCAAAAAGTAATGCCATTGCCAAGTGGAATTTCTCTATCATCGGAATCGTGTCCGCCATGACCCGGGTTAATACAAATTTTATATCCGGCTAATGATTGAGCGCTTATGTTTACAATAGTTAGAGCAAAAAGAACAATAATTAATTTTATTTTTTTCATGGTGTCTTCGTTATTCGTATTTCAATTTAATTTTTCTGATCTGTCCGTTATCCGTGTTGTAGTAAACATCGGCGTTTGTAGTTCCCCATTTCGGGTAAAGTGAAATTTCATCTCTCTGCGAAGTAATATTGAAATACTTTCCGGTAAGCAGATTAGCAATGTAAATTTCGGAAGAGATAGTATTTACACCGTTATCCAGATCCTTCATAAACAAAACCCAGTTGCCGTCCGGCGACCAGCTGGGGTAATTAGCGTAACCAATTTTATTCAGCACTTTTCCTTCCAGATTAGTAACATAAGTTCCTCTTCCGGCATAAGTGAAAAGTAACTTAGTCTTATCAGGTGATAAGGAAGCCCAGATATAGTTACCTTCACCAAGCGGCTGCAAAACTTTCTGGCTGCCGTTTTCGGAAAGAACAATTTTAGAATCCTGGATAAAAACCACTTTTTCCGGCGCAGAAGATTTTTGAAGCATATTCTGCTTCATCGTAGTGCGCACTTCCGTATCGCTTACATAATTTTTGAAAGCGTTGCTGTTATCTCTATTCAATTTTAAGTCTCTAACACCATCTTCCAGCACAACGGATTTTTTTGCAACCGCATCGTAAGAAAGCAAAGATGAAAATCTCTTTCCTTTAACAAACTTATCTTCTCTGAAAAGCACTTCGCTGCTAACCGAACTAAATGCGGGCTCGTAACCGGCACCGTTTGCATCTGAAATCTTAACAGTTTTTCCGGTTGATAAATTCTTGGACCACAAACCTTTATAGCTTTCGCTTGAGAATAAAAGGCTCGCTCCATCCGGACTTACTGCCGGATAATAAAAAGCACCATCCTTCGGATTAGTTACAGCTGCATTTTCTATTACCGTAACTTTTTGAGCAAATATTTGTACTGCAATTAGTAAAACTAGTATTAAAAACCGTTTCATCTTTACTCCAGTTGATACCTAATATTTGAGGTATAATTTATTCCTTATTTGGGGGATAATAAACAGCTTTAATTGAATAGATCGATTTTTCTGAGTGTAAAATCTATAATTCTCGCTCAAAAACTAACTACACAATTAGGTGGTTATGGAATATTTGGAAATTGATAATTTGGTATTGCTGAAAACAGATAGCCGTAACTAATAAACTTCAAACAACAAGCATAGTCCTATGAGTTTATCGATTAGACCTTACAAAAAATCAGATTTGCCTTACTTATACGAAATTTGCCTAAAAACTGGAGACAGCGGAAAGGATGCAACTCATTTATACCTGGATTCTCTGCTGCTCGGGCATTTTTATGCCGCCCCTTACGCGGTTTTTCATCCGGTATTAACTTTTATTTTAGCCGATAAAGAAAAACCGGTTGGTTATATAATCGGCACTAATAATTCTCAAGCATTTTATGAAATCACAGAGAAGGAGTGGTTCCAATCTCTTAGATCAAAATATCCGATGCCTAACGAAAGTGATTCTTCGCCCGACGCGAGAATCATTCGCTTAATTCACAAAGGACACGTTCCAAAACCTGAATTGCTTTCTTATCCGGCACACTTGCATATTGATATTCTGCCGGAAGGACAAGGGCAAGGAATGGGAAGAAAACTGATCGAGACATTCATCAATAAACTTGTTGAAATGAAAGTACCGGCGCTTCATCTCGAAGTTGGAAAACGCAACACTAATGCAATTCAATTCTACGAGAAAATCGGGTTTAGTGTAATTAAAGAATATGAGTATTCAATCGGTTACGGCATAAAATTATTAAATTAGCATCAGCCAAAATTTCAAGGTGAATTTCTTAATGAGTGAAAGCAAAAAACTATTTGATGAAATAAGCAAACTCTCCACAGAGCAGCGTAATATCAACTCCATGAATATTGATAACGAATCTGTCGGCGGTATCCTTAGAATAATCAACAATGAAGATAAAACAATTCCCTTCGCAGTAGAGAAGGAACTTCCATATATCGAAAAAGCTGTAGAGATAATTGTCCATGCATTAAAGAATGGAGGAAGGTTACTTTATTTTGGTGCCGGAACTAGCGGCAGACTTGGAGTTGTAGATGCATCCGAATGCCCGCCAACCTACGGCACGCCATTCGGTTTAATTGAAGGATTTATTGCCGGCGGGAAAGAGGCAATGTTCAGAGCTCAGGAAGGTGCAGAGGATAAAGAAGAAAACGGCGCAAAAGATGTAACGACTGCAAGTGTTACCGATAAGGATGTTGTATGCGGCATAGCCGCAAGCAGAAGAACTCCTTATGTAATCGGCGCTATAAAAAAAGCTCACGAGCTTGGCGCAAAAACGTTGTATTTAACATGTAC
>JBHEKZ010000445.1:0-2743 GCA_041859025.1 Melioribacteraceae bacterium
TAACTACTTCTCATATGAGTTTATCTCCGCGTGGAATTACTCAAATTAAAAATGCTGTTTGTGGAAAAACTCATAGTCTAATAGACCCACAACATAAAATTGGTGGAATGTCTTAGATAAGAATGAGGATTAAATCCAACGGCCAAGAAGGTTTTGTTCATCTCGATCCTATTTACGGTTTGAATCGGCATTACTTTGGTTTGAACTTTGACCAAGATGCGCCGAACCACCTTTCATGCCCGACTTGTGATATTTCGTTAATTGATAAAAACCAAAAGTGTCCAGAGTGTGGAGGACCGGTTTATAAAATACAAATTCCAAATCAAGGTTTTGTGGAAGGATGTGCTTCCTTGAGAGGTAAATGGCAGCGATGGACATATGTTGATGGTGCTGGAGAGAAAAAATTTGTTGAAATTGATATTGCCGATAGCGGATGCGGAATTCCTCCCGAAAATTTGAACAAAATATTCGAACCATTTTTCTCAACAAAAGGTCAACGAGGAACCGGTTTGAGTCTTTCGGTTATATGGGGAATTATCGATAATCACAATGGAGTTATCACGGTTCAAAGTGAAGTTGGAAAGGAACCACATTTTCAATTAGATTACCGCAAGGAAATACAAAAGCCTTTGTATAATGAAAGAGCATTGTAACATATTGATAATTGATGATGAACAAGTGATCATCGATTCAATCAGCAAAATCGCTAGCTTCGAAAATCTTTCGGTTGATTCTGCCTTACTTGGTAAAATAGCTTTCGAAAAACTAGCCGAGAAAAATTTCGATTTGATTATATGCGATATAATGCTGCCAGAAATGGATGGCTTCCAAATACTAAATGAAATTGAAAAAAGAAAAATTGATACTCCGGTAATTATGACAACCGGATATTCCACAATTGAAAATGCTGTTAAGTCGCTTTACCTAGGCGCAATAGATTTTATACCTAAGCCATTTGAGATAGATGAAATGATTTCTCTAATTCACAGAGGAATGCGTTATAGCAAATTATTGGAAGCGAATAAGAATGGCATAGAAAAAGTACTTTTGGTTCCATGTCCGGCTAAGTATTACCGGCTTGGCTATTCTTGCTGGATGAGCCAAGAACTTGATGGTTCGGTTCTAATTGGAGCAACTGATTTTTTTATTAAAACGGTTGAACCGGTAAGACAAATTGAATTGCTGCATGCCGGAGAAATTTTGACTCAAGCCTCTCCATGCGCTAAGGTTAATTCTGATGATGATTATACTCATCAACTCTACTCTGTAATGAGCGGAAACATTATCGAAAGAAACGAAAAAGTAATTGAGCAGCCGGAATTGCTGGAAAAAGATCCATATTTCGATGGTTGGCTATATAGAATTATTCCAACAGAATTCGATTATGAAACAAAGATTTTAATTCCGTGCAGTTCGGATAGATAAAAAGAAAGTTTATCAAATAAAACGGAGACTATTATGGGATTCTCATTATTAATATTTGCATTCATAATATTCATTATTGCAGATGTAATCATTCGTTACGCACTAAAATCAATAAATGAAAAGAAACTGCGCAAAGAACGCGAAACAATTCTTCAAGAAAGTATCAATGTGGATTTTTCTACAGAAGCGAAATCGCTTAAACGTGCCGAAGTTCCTAATCCAAAAGCTAAGATTCTTTGTGTTGATGATGAAGATGTAATTCTCGATAGCTTTAGAAAAATTCTTGTACTGGATGGTTATTCGGTGGATACTGTCAACTCCGGTCCGGAAGCTTTTAATCTTATCAAGACGAATCACTACGATTTTCTTTTTACAGATTTGAAAATGCCCGATATGCCCGGAACAGAAGTTGCGAAGACAGTTAAATACTTACGCCCGGATATTGATGTAGTAATCATTACTGGTTATGCAACTGTTGAGACAGCAGTCGAATGTATGAAATATGGCGCGATGGATTATGTTCAAAAACCATTTACTGAAGATGAATTGCTCGATTTCACAAAGAAATCTTTAGTAAAGAGACTAGACAGAATTCACAAACAATTGAAACCACGTGTTCATATAACTCATTTATCAGATTCCGAAAAATTAAGCGTTGGCGAATTTGCAATTCCTGGCGGCGTTTTTATTTCCGAAGGACATACTTGGGCTTCAGTTGGGCAAGATGGCGCTGTTAAAATTGGTATTGATGATTTTGCCAAAAAATTAATCGGCAAGATTGATGATATCTCCTTCCCTAACCTTGGAATGAATATTCAAAAAGGACAACCTCTTTTCAGTATTAAACAAGGAAAGAAAATTGCCCATTTCAATTCTCCGGTTAGCGGACTCGTATCAAAATTAAACCAAGACTTGAAAGAAGATTTGCACTCCTTAGATTATTCTCCTTACGAGAAAAACTGGTTCTGCATAATTGATGCAGAAAAACTGGACACAGAACTTTCGCAGCTTAAAATTGGACGCAACGCTGTTTCATATTATCAAGAGGAAATTGACCGCTTTATCAAACAAATGAAGGAATTAGTTAAAGAAGAGAAGAGTGACGATGAAATGTACTGGGGACAGATTGAAAAATTGGAAGAAAAGGATTGGTATTACGTAACTGGTGAATTTTTTAAGAAATAGTACAGGATCGGAATTTGATTCCAAAAGTATGTTTGCATCTAAATACTGAACTGAATATTTTGTGAGAGGATAACTAAGTCTTTTATCTGGTTTTAGGTGTAAATAGTGTAATTTTTATGAAAAGTCTACTGAA
>JBHEKZ010000585.1:0-6156 GCA_041859025.1 Melioribacteraceae bacterium
AGCGGACATGGCGGAACAGCTACACGTGGAGAAAACGGTCAACGTTCAAGAGCTGGTGCAAAATTCCCGGCTTGGTTTGAAGGCGGACAAATGCCACTTCAAAGACGTGTTCCAAAACGCGGTTTTCATTCACCTTTTAGAGTTGAGTACCAAGTAGTTAATTTAGGTCAATTACAAAAATTAGTTGATGATAAGAAAATTGCTGACGGCGTAGTTAACGTAGTTAGTCTTTACAAAAGCGGTGCTATTTCTAAAGCCGCTGCACCATTCAAAATTTTAGGCAATGGTGAGTTAAAAGCAAAATTGAATATCGAAGCTCATAAGTTCTCAGCTTCTGCAAAAGAAAAAATTGAATCTGTCGGCGGAACAACTAAAGAGATTAATGCTTAATGGCAAAGTTACAAGAAACCTTCCGTAATATTTTTAAGATTCATGAGTTAAGACAACGTATTTTATATACAGTTGCTTTACTCATTATTGTGAGAATTGGTTCTCACATTACCTTACCGGGAATTGATACTCAGTTGCTAACTGCTGCAACTAAAAATACTTCTGCAAACAGTTTGTTTGGATTATATGATATGTTTGTTGGAGGTGCATTTAAGAATGCTGCTATATTCGCATTAGGAATAATGCCTTATATTTCTGCTTCTATCGTTCTGCAAATTGCTGGTGCAGTTGTGCCTTATTTGCAGAAATTGCAGAAAGAGGGAGAAGATGGTAGAAAGAAGATTAATCAGTTAACCCGATATGGTACAGTACTGATTAGCGTTTTCCAGGCTTGGGGAACAACTTCGATCCTTCTTCATATGAATAATAACAATATGCCTGTTGTTCCGGATCCGGTTAGAGGTTTTGCATGGATTCTTTCAACCATATTGATATTATCATCCGGTACAATGTTCTTGATGTGGATGGGCGAGCAGATTACTGAAAAAGGTTTGGGCAATGGTATTTCCCTTATCATTTTCATAGGTATTATTGATCGATTCCCTTTTGCACTTTTAGATGAATATCAGATGATAGCTGCCGGACAACGCAACATCATTATTGAAGTCGTAATTGTTGCATTGATGGTGCTAATCATAGCCGGTGTTATTTTCGTTACTCAAGGTACTAGAAGAATTCCGGTTCAGTACGCTAAGCGTGTAGTTGGAAGAAAAGTTTACGGCGGTGTAACACAATATATACCACTAAGAGTAAATACGGCTGGTGTAATGCCTATCATCTTTGCTCAATCAATTGTGTTTATTCCTTCTACATTGTTGGGTTTTTTCCCAAATAATGAATTTCTTTCTGGCATTGCTCAGTATGTATCATACGGATCATTATTCTATACACTGACCGAAGCTTTGTTAATTATATTCTTTACTTATTTTTACACAGCAATTGCTTTTAATCCGCAGGATGTTTCTGATAACATGAAAAAGCAAGGCGGTTTCGTTCCAGGTATTCGTCCCGGTAAACAGACTGCAGATTTTATTGATAATATTTTGACTAAGATTACTTTACCCGGTTCATTCTTTTTAGCGATTATTGCAATATTGCCTGTATTTGTAAGATACTTAGGAGTATCACAAAGTTTTGCATCGTTTTTTGGAGGCACTAGCTTACTTATCATAGTTGGCGTTGCTTTGGATACTTTGCAGCAAATTGAATCTCACTTATTGATGAGACATTACGACGGATTTATGAAATCCGGAAAAATTAAAGGTAGAAGAGCGTAGTTAGATTGTGATTTTATTAAAGAGCAGAAACGAAATAGAATTAATTCGTGAAAGCTGTCAGATAGTAGCAGAGACTTTACAATTATTGAAGCGTTACACCAAACCTGGCGTAACGACGTTAGAGCTGGATAAAATTGCAGAAGATTATATCAGAAGCAATAATGCCCGTCCAGCGTTCAAAGGTTATTCACAAGCTGGTTCCTTTGATTTTCCGGGCTCAATTTGTTCTTCAGTTGATGATGAGGTTGTTCACGGGATTCCCGGCAACAGAGTTCTTCAAGAAGGTGAAATTCTTTCTATTGATGTTGGAGTTGAAAAGAAGGGATATTTTGGCGATGCTGCTTTAACAGTCGCAGTTGGAAATATCTCGGAAGCTAAACAAAAACTGATGGATGCTACCGAAAAATCTCTTTATCTTGGTATTGAGCAAGCGGTAGAAAAGAATAGACTTGGCGAAATTTCTTATGCAATCCAAAATTATGTTGAGCAGTTTGGATATGGTGTTGTAAGAGATTTATGCGGACACGGTTGCGGAAGATTTTTACATGAAGAGCCGCAAATTCCGAACTACGGAAAGAGAAACAACGGCCCTTTGTTAAAGAATGGAATGACTTTGGCAATAGAGCCAATGATAAATGCTGGAACTCATAAAGTTTTAGTTGCTGAAGATGGTTGGACGGTTTTTACAGCAGATGGCGAGCCTTCTGCACATTTTGAACATACAATTGCGATAATAGACGGTAAACCGGAGATATTGACAGTAAGCTAATGGCAAAACAAGGACCAATTAAAGTAGACGGAATAATAAGTGAAACGTTGCCTAACGCAACATTCAAAGTCCGTTTAGATAACGGTCACGAAATATTAGCTCATATATCCGGAAAAATGCGAATGCATTTTATAAAAATTTTGGTTGGTGATAAGGTTGCAATAGAGCTTTCACCGTACGATTTGAACAAAGGTAGAATTACTTACAGATACAAATAACGGAGTTTTAGAATGAAGGTTAGAGCTTCAGTCAAAAAGATGTGCGAACATTGCAAGATTATCAGAAGAAAAGGCGTTGTGCGCGTAATCTGCAAGAATCCAAAACATAAACAAAGACAAGGTTAAAATTAGGAGGTTATAGATTTGGCTCGTTTAGCTGGTATCGATTTACCGAAGAATAAAAAAGCTTATATCGGATTGACCTACATATTCGGTATTGGTGAAAAATCATCAACGGATATTTTAGCAAAAGCTAATGTTAATCCTAATAAGAAAATATCTGAGCTCTCTGAAGAAGAATTAGCAAAGATTCGTTCTATAATGACTAATGAATATAAAGTTGAAGGTGCTCTAAGGAGTGAAGTTCAGCAGAATATCAAGAGATTGATGGATATTGGAACGTACAGAGGAATTAGACACAGAAGAGGATTACCTGCGCGCGGTCAGAGAACTAGAACGAACTCCAGAACCAGAAAAGGTAAACGTAAAACTGTAGCCGGCAAAAAGAAAGTTGCCGCTAAGAAGTAATAATTAATTTTTATTGTGAGGAGTTAAATTGGCTAAAGTTGTTAAAAAGACGAGAAAAAAAGTTCACGTTGATGCTGTTGGTGTAGCGCACATCAAAGCTTCTTTCAACAACGTGATAGTTACGATTACTGACATTTACGGCAACACTATCTCATGGTCTTCTGCCGGTAAAAATGGTTTTAAGGGTTCCAGAAAGAACACACCATTTGCTTCGCAAGTAACTGCCGAAGCTGCCGCAAAAGAAGCTCACGATCTTGGTTTAAGAAAAATCGATGTGCTTGTTAAAGGTCCGGGTGCAGGTCGTGAAGCAGCTATCAGAGCTTTGAATACTGCTGGATTGGAAATTTTATCTATTAAGGATCAAACGCCAATTCCACACAACGGATGCAGACCACCAAAACGTAGAAGAGTTTAATAGGAGAATTTTTAGATGGCAAGATACACTGGTTCAAGTTGCAAATTGTGCAGAAGAGAAAAAACTAAACTTTTTTTGAAAGGCACCAAATGTCTTTCCGAAAAATGTCCTTTGGAAAAAAGAAATTATGCGCCGGGACAACATGGACTTTCTAGACGCACCAAGTTTTCTGAGTATGGTGTTCAGTTAAGAGAAAAACAAAAAGTTAAGAGAATTTACGGTTTGTTAGAGACCCAATTCCGCAACTACTTTGAGAAAGCCAACCGCCAAAAAGGTGTTACTGGTGCTAACCTCATCAAGTTGTTGGAAAGAAGATTGGACAACGTTGTATTTCGTCTTGGTTTTGCTCCTTCAAGAAAATCTGCTCGTCAGCTGGTTTTACATGGTCACTTTACTGTGAATAACCAATCTGTCGATATTCCATCATTTTTACTTGGCGCCGGCGATGTTATTGCTGTACGCGAAAAAAGTAAAAAACTTGATGCAATTCACAATTCTTTAAGAAGAACCAAAGACAATGTATATGTTTGGCTATCAGTTGATAAAGCTTCTTTGAGCGGTACTTTTATGAGTGTTCCGGAAAGAGAAGATATTCCATTGAACGCCAACGAACAACTCATCGTAGAGTTGTATTCTAAGTAAAAATTATAAAGAGGATACTATAAATGAGCTATCCATTCATTAAAATGCCGGAAGGTATCGTTCTTGACGATTCTTCCAGCAATGAGAAGTTCGGAAGATTTTATGTTCACCCCCTCGAAAGAGGTTTTGCAGTTACTTTAGGCAACGCTATGAGAAGAGTTCTACTTTCTTCTTTGACAGGTATTGCTTTTACAGCTGTTAAGATTGAAGGTGTGTTGCATGAGTTTTCTACGATTCCCGGAGTGGTTGAAGATGTAACTGAAATCATTCTTAACTTGAAAAAAGTTAGAATGAAATTGAATAATAAAAAAGTGACTAGCTGCGAAATTTCGTTAAGCGGTGCAAAAGCTTTTACTGCGGCTGATATTCAAAAAGCTTGTCCGGATTTGGAAATTCTTAATCCGCAACAACACATTGCACGCCTTAATGCCGAAGCTAAATTGAATATAGAATTGCGCATAGGAATTGGCAAAGGATTTGTTCCAAGCAACGAACAAAAAATTGCTGAATCTACAATCGGAACAATTCCAATCGATTCAATCTTTACACCAATCGTAAATGTTCGCTATGATATCGAAAATGTACGTATTGGCGAAAGAAATGATTATGAGAAATTAACACTCGAAATCACAACTGATGGTTCCATTACACCATCGGAAGCATTATCTAACGCAGGTAAGATTTTGAAAGACCACGTTGCAATGTTCATCAATTTCGAAGCTGAACCTGAAGAAGAAAAAGTTGAAAATGAAAAAGATGCAGAGACAGAAAGAGTTCGTAAGATTTTAACCACTAGCGTTGATGATTTAGAATTAAGCGTACGTTCGCACAACTGTCTTAAAGCTGCTAACATTAAATACTTGGCTGACTTAGTACGTAAGGATGAAAGCGAAATGCTTAAATTCAGAAACTTTGGACGCAAGTCGTTAGCTGAATTGCTTGAAATTGTTGACAACTACGGTCTTGAATTTGGTATGGACGTAGAAAAATATTTAAAAGATAAACCAGAAAACAACTAGTATTTCCAGAAGGTTGAAGAATGAGACACAGCGTTAGAGGAAGAAAACTTGGTAGAACTGCAAGTCATAGAGCTGCAACATTAAGACTATTAGCTACCGCGTTATTTAAGCACAAAAAAATAAAAACAACTTTAGCTAAAGCAAAAGAATTAAGAAAATATGCTGAACCAATGATTACAAGAGCTAAAACTGATTCTGTTCATGCAAGAAGAATTATTGCTGCGGATATCGTTGATAAGGCGGTTGTAAAAGAATTGTTCACTGAAATAGTTGCTAAGATCGGTGATCGCCCGGGTGGTTATACTCGTGTTGTTCGCTTAGGCCAAAGAAAAGGCGACGGTGCGGAAATGGCTATCATCGAAATGGTTGATTACAGCGGCATAGTTAAAGAAAAAGCTCCTAAGAAAGCTAAAGCTGAAGACAAGCCTGCTGAAGAAAAAACCGAAGCTCCTAAAGAAGCTAAGAAAGAAAAGAAAGCAGCTAAGCCAAAAGCAGAGAAAGCTGAAAAGGCTGAAAAGAAACCTGCCAAGGCTAAAGCAAAAAAAGAAGCTGATGCTGAACCGAAAGAAAAGAAGACTAAGAAAACAGCTAAGAAAGCTTAATACTATTTCTTAATAGTTTGTTAAAGAGTCCCGTTATTGTGGGACTCTTTTGTTTTAAATCCAGTTGAAGTAAAACATTCATCTCTTTACAGACCAATCGTAAGTATCAACCCCAACTGTAAATAATAAGCAAAAACATACAGTATTACCTGTAAGTCACCTATTATTTGAATATTTTTGTATTATAACTAAATCACTCTGACCTTCAGAGTTAAAAGGGAAGATGAAAAATATAG
>JBHEKZ010000266.1:0-2670 GCA_041859025.1 Melioribacteraceae bacterium
TGCCAATCTCTGTTCAACAAATTAAACAAAGTTTTAAAGGCGAAGATGTTGTTGTTAGTGAGCTATTGTTTACTGATTACTTTCGCGACCACATCGCTGAACTACGAGAAAAAAAGAGCGAATACAGTATCGGTACAATAAATCACTACGTTAAAACACAAACGCATTTGCATCGGTTCTTAAAATTGAACGGGTGGACCAATTTAAAATTGAATGAATTCAACAAGAAACTCCTAGAACGTTTCGAACATTATTTATTGACTACGCCAAATCAACAGACTGGACGTGCAATGAATGGTAACACCTCCACCACCTACATACGCAAGATTAAAGCATCGATTAATGTTGCTATTAGAAAAGATTTAATGCAAGTTAATCCCTTTCAGGGATTCAAAATCAAGAGCTTTAAGCAAGCAAACAAAGTGTTTCTTACAACGGAAGATTTGGAATTATTAAAACAACACGATTTAGGTGGTAATTTAAGTCTTCAAAGGGTTAAGGATGTGTTCTTATTTTCATGTTATACAGGATTGAGGCATTCGGATGTTGTTCAATTGACAGATAGAATGATTAGTCGTGATAGTGATGGGTTGCTGTGGATTTCATTAACGCAGCAAAAAACAAAAGATGTTGTTGATATTCCGATGCTAGATTACGCTTCTAAAATCTATATGAAGTATGAGGATTATCGGAAGGCTAATAACGGAGCAGCATTACCGGTTCTTACAAATCAAAAAGTTAATGCGGCATTGAAAGTGATTGCAAATCTAGTCGGTATCAAAAAGAACATAAGCTTCCACAGTGGACGCCACACCTTCGCAACCGTTAGTTTAGAACTTGGCGTTGATTTGAAAACCGTATCTGGATTACTAGGGCATACGAGCATCAAAAGCACGGAAATTTATGCGAAACTAACTCGCAAGAAAAAAGGTGACGCTATTAAGTTTCTTAATGTGTTGAACAATGCATCAGATAAAGCAATTGCTGATAAGGCTTTACTTGAACCAGCTATGAGCGAAACTTTCTCTTAATTAAGGCTTCTTCAACTTCATCTGATTTAAATCTGATTCTCGAACCAATACGATAAGAATTAATAACTCCTCTCTTTGACCAATCGGAAAGAGTAACTAGACTAACTTTCAATATTTCTGAAACTTCTTTCCGGCTTAAAAACTTATATCCCTTCTTCGGGTTAAGCTGTTCGATTTTTTCATTTAATCGCTTTTCTACAATTGTATCGATGTGCTCTAAAAGATCATCAACAGTGATGCCTTGAAGGATAATCATTTTTTCCATGTGTCTTTTAAATACTAGATAACTAATTTCTTTTTCTGTTTTTTCTTAACTTAATTCGATTTTCAACCATTTTGTTTATTAATTTTACATCTGATATAGCTATTTTGGATTTAATATAGTTGTAAAAACGAAATCTTTATCCTGATTTTCAATGTATTACCTTTATTTGGAGCGTATTATTTTTAAATAGCTAACATTTCATTGTTTAAAATTGAGGATAACGTTAGGGTTTACTAAATTTGGCTTTTCGTATTTTAGACTAGAAGAGTTTTATTTAAAAAAACATCATGGGTGCAGCAGAGGCAAATCATTTATTTGCAAATCATTTAACAGTTGAAATTTCAGATGAATCTTCAGATAAGAAATCTTTAGAGAGAATTAAAGAAACTTACACACCTGAGATGATTTTTGTTTTGTGTGGTCAATTAGGTGCTTCATCTTCCACTGTTTCAAAAATCCTTAGGGAAATGCTAGAAAAGGAGTTTAATTATGATGAAGTAATTGAATTGAAGCTAAGTTCATTAATACTTGAGCATAAAAGTAAAATAGAAGAAGAGAAAATTCCTAAATGGGATGACACTAAAAGTAAAAGATATAATGAAATAAAGGCAAAAATTGAAATTGGTAACGAACTAAGGAGCAAATTTGACCGTAGCATATTGGCGGATATAGCTGTTCAAATGATTGCAGAACATAGAATAACATATGAACGCAAAAAAAGAAACATTACAGACCTTAATACTCCTCTAAAAGTTGAACAACTTAGCACAGATAGAAGAGTAGCATATATTATAGATTCAATTAAAAATGAAGATGAGTTAAAACTCTTACAACACATCTACCGTGATATACTTTATTTTATTGGCGTTTCTGCACCTATTGAGATGAGAAAATCTAATTTACTTAACTCAATTAATAGAATGAGTGAATCTGAAATTACAACATTAATAGACCGAGATTCTGGTGAAGAATTAACTCATGGACAAGCTGTAAATAAAATAATGCCACAGGCTGATTTCTTTTTAACAGTAGACCCTAGTGACCACAAAGAAATTCAAAACAAACTTATTCGGTTTTTAGATTTGATTTTTAATTCGGCAATTATTACGCCTACACCTAAGGAAACAGCTATGTATCTTGCTACATCAGTAGCGGGTAACTCAGCTTGCTTATCAAGGCAAGTTGGAGCAGTTGTAACTGATTCAGATGGCCAAATAATTAGTGTTGGATGGAATGATGTACCAAGATTTGGAGGCGGTCTCTATGATGGTAATGAAAAGGATGAAATTAAAGATAGTAGGTGTATGAATATTGAGGGTGGAATATGCTTTAATGACCGGGAAAAGTCAATGATAATAGACCAAATTACCGAAA